>CAZNVA010000001.1:0-40541 GCA_964576335.1 uncultured Thermotogae bacterium
TGAGGGACGTAAGCGGAAATGCCGTACTGAATGCAAACTACCTCAAGGAGAAGCTGAAAGAGGATTACAGAGTTGCGTACGAGGGGTTGTGCAAGCACGAATTCGTTCTCTCTGGTAGCGACCTCGGAGAGGACGTAAAGACGGTTGATGTGGCAAAGAGGTTACTGGATTACGGTTACCACCCGCCGACGGTTTACTTCCCCCTCATCGTCAAGGAAGCCCTGATGGTTGAGCCGACAGAAACCGAGTCGAAGGAGTCGCTGGACGAGTTTGCCGAGGCCATGCAGAAAATTGCCCGCGAAGCGGAAGAAGACCCTGATGTGTTGCACCAGGCACCGAGCGAGACGCCGGTGGGGAGATTGGACGAGACACAAGCCGCTCGTGAACCGGTTTTGAGGTGGAAAGAAAAATAGTTCTGCTTGCCGAATGGAAGAAATTCCCCAGCGTCACGCGTCGGGGTGACTCGCCCGACCAGGGCGGGAAGTTTTGTTTGCAATATAACCGAACAGCAAGCTCATAAAGCTGCTGACATTAGACATTCAAAGAAAAAATGGAGGTCAAGAACGATGTTCCTAACAATTGGAGAGTTGATCAATTCGACCAGGGACGAGGTCAAGGAAGCCCTGCAGGAAAAGGACGAGGAGCTAATCAGGAGGCTGGCTCGCGAACAGGACGAAGCGGGAGCCGACGTAATTGATCTGAACGCCGGTGAATCGATGGAGGACGAAAAGGAGGACATGGACTGGCTGATCGATCTCGTCGAGGACGAGGTCGACGACGTCAGAATTGCAATCGATACTCCGGACCCCGAGGTTCTGGAGTTCGCCTTAGAAAAGGTTGAGAACAAGCCGGTTATTAACTCGATTAGCAACGAAGAGGACAAGGCGGAGGCCAGGGAAATTGCTGCCGGGTACGATACCGAGATAATCGGTCTGGCAATGGGAGAGGAAGGAATGCCGGAGACCGTTGAGGACAGGCTGAACGAGACGGAAGCTCTGCTGGATAAGTGTGAAGATCTCGGCATCGACAAGGACCAGCTTTACATAGACGTTATCGCGATGACGATCGGAAGCAACCAGGAACAGGGTCAGTACGTTATCGATTCGGTCAGGCAGATAAAGGAAGAGTTCGACGTCAAGACGAATATAGGCCTGAGTAACATGTCCTTCGGGCTCCCCGACAGAGGGCTGATCAACAGAACCGTATTTGCCATGCTTCTGGAAGCCGGTCTGGACGCTGCATTGATTGACCCGACGGACGTACCAATGATGGATACGCTGAAAGCAGCTGAGGCCCTTCTCGGCGTGGATAAGAACTGTCTGAACTACCTTCAGTACAAGAGATCCAGTTAGATCTCTACCAAAGCGGACCCGTGGTGGGATCGAAACCTTTAAAATTACCATAAATTCAGGAGGTAAAGAACTTTCATGAAAAGCGATATTGATATAGCCCATGAAGCAGATTTGAGGCCAATTAAGGAAATTGCCAGCAAGGTCGGACTGGAGCGGGACGAGCTGGAACTTTACGGCGACTACAAGGCCAAAGTAAAGCTCGATGCCTACGAGGCCCGCAAGGACGAGCCGGATGGCAAGTACGTCGACGTCACTGCTATCCAGCCGACGCCTCTGGGAGAAGGGAAAACTACTACGAACATCGGCCTAACTCAGGCTCTTGGAAAGATAGGCAAGAACGTAATGACGGCGATTCGGCAGCCATCACAGGGACCGACTTTCGGTATTAAGGGTGGAGCTGCCGGCGGCGGTTATTCCCAGGTAATACCGATGGAGGACTTCAACCTCCACCTTACCGGAGATATCCACGCCATCGGAGCGGCCCATAACTTAATTGCGGCGGCTCTGGACGCCCGGATGATGCACGAGCGCAATTATTCCGACGAGGCCTGGAAGAAGAAAGGTAAGGAAAAGCTGGATATCAACCCCTATTCCGTAACCTGGAACAGGGTGGTTGATATTAATGACAGGGCGTTGAGGAACATTAACGTCGGTCTCGGTGGAAAGTGGGACGGTTATCCAAGAGAGAGTGCTTTTGACATTACGGTTGCTTCGGAATTAATGGCAATCCTCGGCTTGACTGACGGTCTACAGGATCTAAGGGAAAGAATTGGTAAAATCGTACTCGGTTACTCCTGGGATGGAGAACCGGTAACGGTAGAGGACCTCGGAGCAGCAGGTGCTGCTACGGTGTTGATGAAGGACACTATCAAACCAAACTTACTGCAGACTCTGGAAGGCCAGCCCGCGTTTGTTCACGCAGGTCCGTTTGCCAACATAGCGCACGGGAATAGTTCCAACCTGGCGGACATGGTCGGCCTCAAGCTAGCCGATTACGTCGTTACGGAGTCGGGCTTTGGTGCTGACATAGGCATGGAGAAGTTCTTCAACATCAAATGCCGGGCTAGCGGAAACGTACCGGATGCCGTGGTCATGGTCGCTACGGTTAGAGCCCTGAAAGTCCACGGTGGTGGTCCCGAGGTAGTCGCGGGTCAGGAACTGGATTCCGTCTACAAAGAGGAAAACCTGGAACTGCTTGAAAAGGGTGCCGATAACCTGGCGAAGAACATCGAAATCGCCCAGAAATTTGGAGTTCCCGTAGTTGTCGCAGTAAACCGGTTTGAGACGGATACCGACAAGGAAGTTGAGCTGGTCAAGAAGAAAGCCAAGGAAGCCGGTGCCTTTGACGCCGTCGAATCGAACCACTTTACCGAGGGTGGCGAAGGTGCAGTTGAGCTTGCCGAAGCGACAGTCGAGGCCTCCGAAGCGGAATCCGACTTCGAGTTCCTCTACGACCTCGACAAGTCGATCAAGGAGAAAATCGAAACCATAGCTACCGAGATATACGGTGCTGAGGACGTCGATTACTCCAGCAAAGCCGAAAAGCAGATCGACGACTACGAGGAATCCGGATTTGGTGATCTGCCAATATGTATGGCCAAGACGCACCTCTCGCTCTCCCACGATCCGAAGAAGAAGGGAGTCCCGACAGGGTTTACCCTGCCGGTACGCGAGGTCAGGGCAAGCGTTGGTGCCGGATTCGTCTACCCGCTGTGCGGTGAGATGAGTACGATGCCCGGACTTCCATCCGAGCCGGCCTACGAAGATGTAGATATAGACGAAGACGGAAACGTCAAGGGCTTATTCTAGAACGAGATAGACTTACTGACGGGAGAATAAATGGATCAAGAAAAAATTGCCAGGGGAACGGAACTGATACTGGAAGGCATAGGTGAGGACCCGGATCGACCCGGTCTGAAAGAGACACCGGACAGGGTTGCCAGAATGATGGAGGAGCTCTGTTCCGGGATCGATGAGGACCCGGGAGACGTGGTTTCCACCTTCTTTCAGGAAGATTATCAGGAAATGGTGGTGCTCGACGATATTCCATTTCAGTCGCTCTGTGAGCACCACCTGCTCCCGATCCTGGGAGAGGCCAGTATAGTTTACATGCCCAAAGACGGTCGGGTGGTTGGTGCGAGCAAATTGGCCCGGGCTCTCGAGGTCGCATCAAGTCGGCCTCAGATTCAGGAAAGATTGACTTCTCAGGTAGCGGATGTATTGATGGAAGAGATCGAACCTTATGGTGTCCTGGTAAAAATCAGGGCCTCGCATCTCTGTATGACGATACGGGGTGTGAAGAAGCCCGGTTCAAAGATGGTGACTTCGGCTATAAGGGGTAAGTTCAAGACGGACAAGGCCGCAAGGGACGAAGCGCTCAGCCTTATAGGGGAGTCGAACGACTAACTAATAAAGGAGGCTATATGACTGAATTAGACGGAAACGCCATTGCTGAGACTTATAGAGACGAGTTGAAGGAAGAGGTCGAGGAACTCAAGGATAATGGCGTCTATCCGGCAATAGCTCCGGTTTTGGTTGGCGACGACCCGGGGGCAAAGGTATATTACCGGACGAAGAAAAAACTCGCGAAAGAACTGGGGATAGACTATAAAGGCGTCAAACTGGACGGGGATATCTCAAAGGAGAAGCTGCTCGCCAAACTAAGGGAGCTCAACCAGGATCCGGAAGTTCACGGGTTGTTCGTCGAGCTGCCGCTGCCGGAAGGACTGGATATCGGAGAACTAAGAACCGAGATCAATCCAAAGAAGGACGTCGATTGTATAAATCCCGTAAATAGTGGCAAGTTACTCTCCGGCGGTGCCGCCCGGGCGAGTTACGAGGATCTGAAGAGCGACCCGGAGGTACTGCTACCGGCGACTCCTTACGCGGTCATGGAGATACTGAAGTACTCGGATATCGAACTTGCCGGAAAGGAATTTCTGGTAGTCGGAGGGGGAGCGGTTGGGTTACCCCTGTCTCTCCTGGCCCTAAGGGAGGGATATTCAACGATTTCGGTAACCGAATACCAGGCCGAAAACCTGCCGGAAAAAACCAGGCGAGCCGACATACTCTGTTCTTCGGTTGGCAGGAAGAATTTCATCACGGAAGATATGGTTTCCGAGGGAACGGTCGTAGTGGACGTGGGGATAAACTCCACGGATAGCGGTATCACCGGCGACGTTGATTACGAAAACGTCAAGGGTAAGGCTTCTGCCATCACGCCGGTTCCCGGTGGCGTTGGTCCGATGACTACCACCTTGATAATGTCCAATACCGTCAAGGCGGCTAGGTTACTTCAGGGGTAACCATCGGATAAGCACTATTTAATCGTTCGGTTAACGTGCATCCTCTCTCGCACAAGAGAGGATGCTTTTTATTTTTCGATAGCGAGTATACCCGCTATAATATATCGCTGGTTGATGATCGAAAACAACAAGGGGCGTTGAGAATGGTTCGGATAGACGAGAAGCTCGATATTTGTGTCTTAATGGGTGGGACCTCCTCCGAAAGAGAAGTCTCTCTGAATAGCGGAAAGAGGGTCTACGAAGCGCTAGAGCGGGGGAGGAACGAATTCAACCCGCTCAAAGGAGAGTTCAGCAGCGAAGAGGAGCTGCTGGATACGGTTGCCGGATCCGACCTCGTTTTCAACACCCTTCACGGTGGAATCGGTGAGGACGGCACGGTTCAGGTTTTGCTTGACCTGCTGGGGATTCCTTACACCGGCACCGGACCGCTCGGTAGCTCCATTGCAATGGATAAACTCGCGTCAAAACGGGCTTTTCACCGCGCCTCCATCAGTACGCCTCCTTACGCCGGAAAAAAGGGGAGTAACCTGGAGTCGTTTCTGGATAAAGTCAACGAAGGCTTTAGTTTTCCGGTCGTGGTAAAGCCCAGGAGGGAAGGATCGAGTCGGGGGGTAAAAATATCCGACGACGAGGAGGAGCTGGTTCGGGGTTTACATGAGGTCGAGGAGGAGTACGGAGAAGTTTTTGTCGAGAGTTACATCGCCGGGAGGGAATTAACGGTGGGGGTACTGGAGAAAGAAGGTAAGCCGGAGGCACTGCCCCCCGTGGAGTTGGAAGTAAAGAGTGAAAGGTTTTTTAATTACAAGGCGAAGTACACGCCGGGAGAAACGGAGTTTATCGTCCCGGCGCGGATCGAGGATGAACTGACCGAGGAGGTAAAAGAACTCGCGGTTCGGGCACACGAGGAGTTTGGCTGCCGCGGTTATAGCAGAGTTGACTTCATGGTTGACGGGTCCGGGAGCGTTTACGCTCTTGAGGTCAATACCCTTCCCGGTATGACAGAAATGAGTGATCTCCCCCTGGCGGCTGAGGCAGCCGGTATCGAGTACGACCAGCTGGTCGATCGAATGGTTTGCTCCGTACTGAGCCGGGAAAATTGAGTCATTGAAAATTCTCGAGTCCCATTGAGGTCGGGAAGGTTACTACCTATTTTTTAAAGAGTTCATCCCGTAATACGATTCAGAACAACTGAGGAGGCAATTTATGAACAATAAATGGCGCGAACTGGAAACTGGAAGGGATACGCCGAGGATAGTTAATGCCGTAATCGAGAACCCGAAGCGGACGGAAAACAAGTACGAATACGACGTGGAAAAGGGCGAGATCGTTCTCGATAGAGTACTGCATACGGCTGTTCACTACCCCGGTGACTACGGGTTTCTCCCCCGAACTTATGACGAGGACGGGGATCCCACGGATATACTCGTTCTGGTGACGAACCCTACGTTCCCCGGTTGTATTATGGAGGCAAGGCCGATAGGTATACTGGAAATGCTCGATTCCGGGCAGAGGGACGATAAAATTCTGGCTGTGCCTCTGAAGGACCCACGTTATGAAGGCTACAAGGATATTGACGACGTCCCCGCCCACAACTTGAACGAAATATGCCACATGTTCGAGGTTTACAAGGAGCTGGAAGGGGACAAGGTCGTAGAGACCAGAGGCTGGTCGGGTCGAGAAGAAGCTAAGAGATCCATTCTCGAAGCCAAGGAACTTTACAGAGAAAAGTTCGTGGAGGAGTAGTTCCTTTCAGGGGCCGGTTCATTCGGTCCCTGCCTTCCTGATATTACCAGATAGCTGAGAACCCCCGGCGTTTGCCTGACGATAAATCGGCCTTCCTTGTTCGGCTCAAATCAAAGCAGAGAAGAGCGTCCAACCGTCGTTGAACGCCCTTCTTTAACTACGACATTGGTTTTGATGGAAACCTAAAGTGCTTCCGTGTTTTTCTCTATTTCCGCCTCTTCTTTTGTTTCTTCCAGCCAGTTACTCCAGGTCTGACTGCTTTTTCGGACCTTCAGGTTTTCCAGAGAGGTATTCTGATTGTTTTCCCGCTATTCTGGTTTCCCTCTGCTCCTTCGTTCTGCCCTAGAACCACCATTGAAGGGATGACCAGTAAGAGGGCCATTCCAAATACCAGTAATTCTCGCTTGCTTAGAGTCCCCTAACTCACCTCGTACCCCAATTGTTGGAGATGGGGTTAATTAATTGCAACTGAGCGGTTTTTCCGGACCTGGCGGCACTTCCCGGGGCTTAATAATCCTCAATAAAGGGTTGCGAAAGTGAGAAATCCCTTATTTCAGCGGGCCTTCTCTGTTCCTTAACGGGTTCGCCGTCCTCGACTTTGACTTTAAGCCGGGGTCTTGACGACCCACCACAGCTGGAACACTTCTTTTCGGAGGTATCCCAGGTTCTTACCTCCCTGTTCCCACAGTTTTCGCAAACGTAAAGCTGTTTCGCCCCCGACCTCTTACCCCTTTTCGCCGTCGGTTCGCCTTCCGCTTCTACTATGTCCAGAGAAAAATCTACGACGGGTGAGTTGGAAATGGCAGTTCCGACACCGTAAGCGTCGGCGACCTCGTTTAATTCCGGTATGCTTTCCTCGTCCAGACCGCCGGATACGAGTATCCTGACGTCCTGAAATCCGTGTAGATCCAGTTCCCACCTGACTTCCCTGGCTATTTCCAGCATGTCTCCCCGCCTGGAAGAAGGGGTATCAAGTCGAACTGCGTCCAGGCCCTCTATCAGGTCCGCGTTTTCGAGAGCTTCAAATTTTTCGTCTCCAAAAGTATCCACCAGGGCAACGGTGTCAACTTCCTCGCCAAACAACTCCTCGAACATTCCCGTTGCCGTAGTTGAGTCCTCGAGCAGCAGTATCAGGGCATGAGGAATGGTACCTACCGGTTCCAGTCCGAGCTGCCGAGCAGTTTTGCTAACGGCAACGCCGTCACAGCCGCCGATGTAGGCACTTCTACCTATCATGGGTGCAATTGCAGGATGCATCCGGCGCGAACCGAAGTGGTAGACCGGCTTATGTTCTGCCGCCTCCTTGACGACCCTTGCTTTTGTCGCAATTCCACTCGACTGACAGAGAAAGCCGAGGAGTGGCGTTTCCAGCACGGAAAAATCCCTGTACCCACCTTCTATCATCATGACTGGTTCGTAAGGAAGAAAGACGCTACCTTCCCTGAGAGAATGCACGGTCAGATCCGTTCCGGAAAATAGTTGCTCCACTTCGTCCAGACCGGTAAATACCCCGGGACCCTTGCCGGGAATGGATTTGGTCCTGACTTCCATCCTTACGTTCTTATCTATCTCGTTTGCTTCGAGAATTTCTCGGGAACGCTCGAAGTATACGTCCGTAATCCTTCCTGCCTTTATATCTTCTTCGGATGCTACGTTAAAAATATTTACCCCCTTAAAGAGATGTATTGCCCGTGTTAACTAATCCTCTTCTTCCGGTATTTCCCCTTCGGTTTCCGCCGGCCCCAAAGGTTCTTCGCCAACCAGTCCCAGGTACTTGTCGAGAGAACGCCGCACCAGTTCCGATATCGGGAGCCCGGTTTCTCGCGATAGCTTCTGTAACTTCTTATGCTGTCTTTCAGTAATCGTCCAGTTAACTCTGCGCATTTATGGAATTATATTGAAGCTCAGCTGGTTCTTCCAACTAGTCGACCAGCGTTGCTTCTAGAAATAACCGGTAACTCCAGTTAGAAAGAAAGGTCGTTATGTACTAGAATTACTGAAAAGACGTTCTAGATACCACAAAAATGAAGAAGATATTTACTTACGTAAAGAATACTTTTATAAACGGTTTGCTCGTTATCCTTCCCCTGAGTATTACCTTTTACGTCCTGTGGTTAATTTACAGGACCGTGCTCAGGTTTACCGGTGAGGGTTCGGAAATGGGGAGGTTAATTGGGGATTTCCTCCAGCTGACCATAGGAAGGGAGTGGTTCCCCGGGATCGGTGCGATTTTGACGCTGCTTCTGGTGTTCCTGGTCGGTTTGGTAACGAGAATATACGTGGGAAGGAAGGTTTACTCGCTCATGGATAGGGTAATTGGCTCGACCCCGGTAGTAAACAAGATGTACGTAACCCTGAAACAGATCACAAACGCAGTTTTGAGCAGCGAATCCAATACCTTTCGTGATGTAGTTATGTTCGAGTTTCCCCGTAAGGGTAGTTACGCCGTGGGATTCGTCACCAACGAGGATCTCGGTGAAATAGAAGAAATAATTGGAAAGGACGTAGTAGCTACCTTTATTTTTACAACCCCTAACCCCTTGAGCGGTAAGACACTGTTTATTCCGCGGGAAGACCTTACTTACCTTGATTTGACTGTAGAAGAGGGGTTGAGGTTGGTCCTATCGATGGGGATTGTAATCCCATCTAAGCTCCTCGATAATAAGGTCGGACCGAAGGTTACGGGAGAGGAATAAATATGCCGTTATTTAGAGATGAAGAATATCTCAGAGTAGATTTTGAGGAAGAAGAGGAAAAGGACGAGGCACTGTGGGTGAAGTGTAAATCCTGCGACAAGCTGATTTTTAAGAAGAAGCTCCAGGAAAACAACCACGTCTGTCCGAACTGTGGCGCTTACTTCTTCCTTACGGCTAAGGAAAGGATAAAAAATCTAACCGACGAAGACTCGTTTGAAGATAAAACCAAGAGGATCGAGTCCGACGATCCGCTCGATTTCGTTGATTCCCAGGGGTACGCCGAGAAGATTGAGGAAAACCAGGCCGAGACGGGGATGTTTGATGCGATAATTGTTGGTACAGGAGCAATCAAGGAGCAGGACCTGGTTCTTGCTTCCATGGATTTTCGTTTCATCGGGGGTTCCATGGGTTCCGTCGTTGGTGAGCAAATAGTAACCGGAATTGAGCTCGCTGCGGAAAAGGATTTACCTTTTGTCCTGGTAAGTTCTTCCGGGGGAGCACGTATGCAGGAAGGCCTGCTATCGCTGTTTCAGATGGTCAAAACTACTTCCGCCCGCGACCTACTCTCCGAGGCCGGGTTGCCGTTTATTTCCGTTATGACTTACCCTACTACCGCGGGAGTTGAGGCAAGTATAGCAAGCCTGGGGGACGTAATAATAGCGGAGAGGGGTGCCCTGATCGGTTTTGCCGGCAGGGACGTCATAGAACAGACGATCGGAGAAGAACTGCCTCAGGACTTTCAATCGAGTCAATTTGCCCTGGAACACGGTATGGTTGATTCCGTCGTGGAAAGGGATTCCATGCGGGACGAGATTGCGAACATACTGGGGTTTTTCTAGATAGCTATGAGTGAAGAACGGACGTTAGAAGAATTAGAAGAACAGATAGATCGGCTGAAGTCACTTGATTCGCGGAACGGGCTGGATCTTACGGAAGAGATAGATACGCTAACCGAAAAACTGGCAGCCCGTAAAGAGGAATCGAAGGAGGAAAGGGACGAGTGGGATAAGGTAAAACTGGCACGGCATCCGGATCGCCCCGACTCCGAGGATTACCTGGAGTACCTTACTGATGATTTCTACCCGCTGCACGGTGATAGGTTGCTCGGGGACGACAATGCACTTAAGGGTGGTCTGGCCAAATACAGGGGGCAGACCATAGTTGCAATTGCGCAGAGCAAGGGTGGTGACGCGGAGCAGTCCCAGGAGACGAATTTCGGGATGCTCCGTTCGGAGGGATACCGCAAGGCCAGAAGGTTGATGGACCTTGCCGAAAGGTTTAACTTCCCTTTGCTGACGATCATCGATACCCCTGGAGCCTATCCGGGTAAAGAGGCCGAGGAAAGGAACATCGGGGGAATGATTGCCAGGAGCATTTCGAAGATGGTTTCCCTGGAAGTACCAACTCTGGCCGCCGTTATCGGCGAAGGTGGCAGTGGAGGGGCTATTGCAATCGGAGCTGCCGATAGGGTCCTAATGCTGGAAAACTCGATATACTCGGTAATTTCGCCGGAAGGAGCTGCGGCGATACTCTGGGGCGATCGCGACAGGGCGGACGACGCGGCCCGGGCGCTGAAGTTAACCGCGGAGCACGCCAGAGAGCTAGGTGTCATAGACGAGATCGTTACCGAGGGTGGAAAAGGGGCCCACGTGGATTTCGAAACTACTGCCGATAACCTGTCCGAAGCCCTATCAGGGTACCTGGATGAGCTAAAAGCTTATGACCGCGACGAGCTACTGGCTCGACGCCGCGAAAAGTACCGGGATATAGGTAGTTACCGCAAAGTAGTTAAAAAGAAAAAGGAAGAATAGTTTAGACTTCCGCTACGATACCGGCAATTAACCTCCCCAGTTTTTTATTGGTCTTTTCGGTTACTTCCAGAACTTCTTCGTGCGAGAGTTCATCCTGCAGGCCCGCCGCTTTGTTCGTTACCAGCGATATTGCCAGGACGTCTATCCCGGAATGGTTTGCGGCTATGGTCTCCGGAACTGTCGACATACCGACCAGATCGGCACCAAGGGTTCTCAGTCCGGAAATTTCGGCCGGGGTTTCGTAGCTCGGTCCCGAGGTCATTGCGTATACACCCTGTTTCAGCTCGATTCCCATCTCCTCCGCCACTTCCCTGGCAGCTTCTCTCAGTTTCTCCGGGTAAGCGTGGCTCATGTCGGGGAAGCGGGGCCCGAACTCTTCCTGGTTGGGGCCTCTCAGAGGGTTGTCCCCGGAGAAGTTAATATGATCCTTTATCAGGCATAGGTCCCCCGGAGAGAAGTTACTGTTTATCCCGCCGGCGGCATTGGTCATGAAAAGTTTCTCGACACCGAGTTTATAATGAGTTCTGACCGGATAAATTACGTCGTCCCAGGAAAGGCCCTCGTACCAGTGCAATCTGCCCTGCTGGATCAGAACGGGTTTTCCCTCGATTTTGCCCGCGATGAACTTCCCTTCGTGCCCCTCCACACTGGGTTCGGGAAAGTTCGGGACCTCACTCCAGCTAAATTGGGCGTCGACTTCCACGAGTTCGCTCATGGTTTCCGAAAGCCCGGAACCAAGAACCATGCCAATTTTCGGGTTCAAGGTGATTTTCTTTTTGATAAAGTCGGTACTCTCTTTGACTTTTTCTGGTTTGTTCAAGTTTCTAACTCCTCCATTAGTGTAATTCTGTTTTCCAGCCGTTTTAGTCCGGCTTTTATGGTGTTTGACCTCGTTTCTGCTATTCCCCGGACCTGCTGTAGCTCTTCCCTGTCGGCCTCCAGGATTTTCTCGAGATCGCCGAACTTCTCGACCATTCTTTCAATAACTGAGTGCGGCAACCTCGGAATCTGGTGCAGCACCCTGTAACCACGCGGCGAGAGGAACTCGTCCAGATCCTCTTCCTCGTAACCGAGCAGTGCCATGATACGCTTCGTCGGGGGTGGCGTGTCGGAACAGAGGTCGATGATCTTTGAACGGACCTCATCGTAGTTGTCCTTGGGTTCCTTCTGGAAGTCCTTGATCATGAATTCCAGGTCCCGTTCGATCCCGGCCATCATATTGTCAAGCTGCCTACCGGGCAGGGCCTTTTCCTCGCCCAGTTCGACGAACATTCTTAGTATTTCCTCCTTCAGAGTCAGCATCTGGCCGATTTCGGACAGGGGGTTTGCGACGTGAAACGGGAGCACGTTTCCGTCCAGCTCCAGCGCAGTCAACTCCTGAATGGCCTCGTCGTAGTTGCCTCTGTACTGTTCCATGATCAGTAGTGCCTGGTTGACTTTGGACATGATCGTGGAGATCTCCCTCAGGATATACCTCTGGTCCTTGAAGTAGAGCGTGACCCTGTTCCTGCGTTCCGATATTGCAATGACTGGTATCTTCAGCTGCTTTGCGGATTGCTCGGCGGCTTTGTGTCGCGTGCCAGTTTCCTTGCTCTCTATGGAGGGATCGGGTGACAGGTGTGCGTTTGCGTAAGTAATTCGTTCCAGGTCGTCGTCGATAACTATTGCCCCGTCCATCTTTGACAGCTCGCTGATCCGCTGTGAAGTAATTTCCGAGTCGATCCTGAAACCGGTCGTAATCAATTCCTCTACGGTATCCAGGGAAGAGAGAACCAGCATACCGCCGTTACCCTGTTCCACGATTCTATCGATGGCATCCCTGAGTTTAGTCCCCGGAGCAGTTTTTTCGAGCAGTTCTTCAAGCGTTTTGAAAGGCATATTACTCCTTTACCTCAAGTTCGTTTAATGCCGCTGAGACGTCACCTACGGGTATAACCTCCAGCTCCGACTCTATTCCTTCCAGCGTCGGGTTGCTTTTGGGGACGAGCGCCCTGGTATATCCCAGCTTTTCGGCTTCGTTTAACCGCCCCCCAAGACTCTTAACCGGTCTCAACTCGCCACTAAGGCCGACCTCACCGATTATTACCGTCTGGTGAGGAATCTGGACCTCGTTTAAGCTTGAAATGATCGCCGCAATAACTCCCAGGTCGGCGGCAGTTTCTTCGATAGTAAACCCACCGATTACGTTAAGATAAATGTCGAATTCCTGCAAATTTATACCGAGCTGTTTCTGGATAACCGCGAAGAGAAGCGAGATTCGGTTATAATCCAGACCCGTTGTTCGCCGCTGGGGGCTACCTCCGAAGTTTGAGGGTGTAACCAGGGCCTGTATTTCCGCCAGGATGGGTCGAGACCCCTCGACCGTACATACAGTGGTTGTACCATTACCATCCGTACCGCCATCCTTCTTGGCGAAGTACTGGGATGGGTTGATTATCTCCTTCAGACCCGTTTCGGTCATCTGAAACAGGCCAAGCAACCCCGTGGAGCCGAATCTATTCTTTTCGGGCCTGAGAAGTCTTACGTTACTATCGCGCTTGCCTTCAAAGTAGATCGTGGCGTCGACCAGGTGTTCGATCGTCTTCGGACCGGAAAAATCGCCCGATTTGGTTATGTGGCCGATGAGAATTATTGGGATTTCTTTCTTTTTGCCGAGCCTGGTAAACTCACGTCCCAGCTCCCGAACCTGTTTCGTACTCCCGACGGAAGCGGAGCTATCTGGGCTTTTGAGTGACTGTATCGAATCAACTACGACGCAGACCGGATCGAGTTCATCCAGGTGATGGATCGATTGTTTCAGGCTGCCACCGCTATAAACTATCAGGTTTTCGGAGGATAGGTTTAACCGTTCTGCCCTCATTTTTAACTGTTTGGAGGACTCTTCTCCGGAGACGTAGAGGACTTCGCCCCGACTGGATAGATTATTTGCGGCCTGGAGCAGCAGCGTTGACTTCCCGATACCGGGATCGCCGCCGAGGAGAATTATTTCGCCGGGAATTAACCCACCGCCCAGGACTCGATCGAATTCCTCGATTCCGGTGGGTATCCGGTCCTTTGGATCGAAAGAAATATCGGAGAGCGGGGTAGGGGACTCGTCAGTTAGGACCTCGTCGGTCCCACCCTCCGAATCGTCCTCCTGTTCGAAGGCATCCCACTCTCCGCACTTCGGACACCGTCCAAGCCACTCGACTGAAGTGAAGCCACAGTTAGTACACTTGTATGCCATTCACTATCAATCTCCGACACCGACGGTGCTCTTCTCGTTAACCCCCTCTAATTTTATTTCGCCTTCCTTGCTATCCACGGAAACTACGTCCTTGTTGGCAAAGTCATCCTTGAGCAGGTGATCCGATATCTTGTTTTCGATCAGGCGTTCTATCGTTCTCCGCATCGGTCTGGCTCCGTATTTGGGGTCATAACCTTTTTCGACGAGAATCCCTTTTGCGGATTCGGAGAGTTCTAGCTGCAGTCCGTGTTTCTCCTGTAGCCTGTCGTCCAGCCTGTCCAGCATTAGGTCGGCAATCTGGAACACCTCTTCCTCGGTCAGCTGGTGGAAGACGACCGTATCGTCCAGCCTGTTCAGGAACTCGGGTCTGAATTCGTCCTTGACCTTTTCCATTACCATGTTCTTCATTTCTTCGTAGGATTCCTTGGAGTCGACCTGTTGCGAGCCGAAGCCAAGCTGGGTTTTGTCGGTAATAAGTTTACCACCGAGGTTGGAAGTCATGATCATGACGCTATTACGGAAATTGACCTGTCTTCCCTGGGAATCAGTCAGAACCCCGTCCTCCATTACCTGAAGCAGTATGTTGAAGACGTCGCTGTGGGCCTTTTCGATTTCGTCGAACAGTATGACCGAGTGGGGTCTGTGTCTTACCGCTTCCGTAAGCTTCCCGGCTTCTTCGTAACCGACGTAACCCGGAGGGGCTCCGGTCAGTCGTGAAACGTTGAATTTCTCCATGTACTCCGACATGTCCACGCGGATCAAGGCCTCTTCGTCCCCGAAGAGAAATTCGGCTAAAGTCTTGCTCAGTTCGGTTTTCCCCACGCCCGTGGGTCCGAGGAACATGAAGGAGCCAATTGGTCTATCCGGATCCTTGACACCCGAGTACGCCCGCCTCAGTGACTGAGAAATGGCTTTTACCGCTTCGTTCTGGCCGATTAACCGCTTGTGTATTTCATTTTCCATGTCGACCATGCGCTTTCTCTCTTCCTTCTGCAGACGACCGACGGGAACACCGGTCCAGGAGGAGACCATTTTTGCTATGTCCTTGCCTTCGACCATTCCGTCGCCGTTATGAGAGCCTTCCCCTTTTTCGTCGTAGTTCTCCAGCTCTTCGTCCAGTTCCATCCGTTCGTCACGCAGCTCTGCCGCTTTCTCGTAATTGCCGGCGTCGGTTGCCTCTTCTTCCCGCTCCTTGATCGTAATTCTTTCCCGGGAGACCTCTCGTAGTTCGGGCGGGAGGTTGAAGTTGTCCAGCCTGACCTTTGCTGCGGTCTCGTCGATCAGGTCTATTGCCTTGTCCGGCAGGAACTGGCCCGTTATATACCGATCACTCAACCTTGCTGCTTGATCGATTGCCTCGTCCGTTATTTTGACGTTGTGGTGACTTTCGTATCTATCCCTTATGCCTTCCAGTATTTCTATTGTGTGTTCTATCGAGGGCTCTTCCACGGTTATGGTCTTAAACCTCCGTTTGAGAGCCGGGTCCTTTTCCACGGATTTGCGGTAATCGTCGATGGTCGCGGTACCGATACTCTGTATAGCACCGGACGCCAGGGGTGGTTTCAGGATAGAAGAAGCGTCTATTGCACCCTCTGCCCCACCGGCCCCGACAACGGTACTCAACTCGTCAATGAACAGGATAATCCGGTCCTGGTTCGATACTTCGTTTATGAGAGTCTTTAACCGCTGTTCAAATTCTCCGCGGTACTTGGTCCCTGCGACCATTGCGGCCATATCTACTTCGTATATCTTTTTGTTTGATAGTAGCTGTGGTACTTCCTGGTTTGCAATTCTCTGAGCCAGACCTTCCACGATCGCGGTTTTCCCGACTCCGGCTTCCCCTATTAGGACCGGATTGTTCTTTTTCCGTCTGCTGATGGTCTGGATCACGCGGTCGATTTCTTGTTCTCGCCCTATAACGGGGTCGAGTTCGTCTTCTCTTGCCTCTTCTATCAGGTTCCTTCCAAATTCTTCCAGAACTCCTTCCTCGCTACTACCCTTCTCCGTGGATTGAAGTTTTAATTCCATGCCTTGCTTGGAGTCGCCCTTTCTCACCATGGAGAAGTAGGAGCGTGCCTTTCGAGAAGTAATCCCGAACTGTTTGATTACGGAAGAGGCAGTTCCATCCCCTTCTTCGAGAATGCTGATCAGGAGATGAGCAGGTTCAATTTTGTTCTCGCCCTGGGTAGACCTGGCCTCGTCGTATCCCATCTTCATGATCTTTTTGAGTTTAGAAGTTGGTTCTAGCTCGTCCTGGAGGGGCAGCGACAACTCTTCTTCGTCGTTTCTCTTGACCACCCTGAGGACGTGATGATAGGACAGGCCATTGTCCTTTAGAAACTTGTATACTCTCGTATTTTTTGCCTTGAGCAAAGCCAATAATAGGTGTTCCGGCGAGACTGCTTTATCGTTTAATTTTTCCGCCTCGTCGTATGCCGTGGCCATTATCTCCATCGATTTTTTTGAAAACTTCTTATACATGTTACTCACCTGGCTCACCTCCCAAGAATTCCTCGTCCGGCAAAATTATATATAAAGCAAATTATAGTTGTCAAAACGAAAAAAGTTCCGGACCTATTCTTACCGGAATCAACTGATCCTGGAGTCAAACTATTCAACCTCAGCGCTTTCCTCTTCCTCGGCTCCCGGAGCTTCTTCTCCCTCGGGAAGCTCTTCTTCGCCTTCTTCCAGTTCTTCTTCGCCTTCCGCAAGTTCTTCTTCCAGTTCTTCTTCGCCTTCCGCAAGTTCTTCTTCTTCGCCAAGTAACTCTTCCCCTATGGTCGGTTCAGTTAAGTCTATCTCGATTTCTTTCCGCGGGGCAAGTATGGAAAGTACCGTCCTGTCCTGCGGCGTAAGTATTTCGATATCGCCCAGGTCCAGGTCCGAGACGTGTATAGAATCGCCTATTTCTAGCTCTTCTACGTCCAGTCTGAGTATCTCGGGTATATCGGTTGCTTCCCCGTGAACAGTAATTGTTTCCATGAGCTGGTCCATAATTCCGCCGGAACTAACTCCTTCCGGAGTCCCTACCGTTACGACCGGTATATCCATTTCCACAGTATAATCGTCCGGAACCTCGTAAAAATCCAGGTGTTCCGGTTCGTCGGTAAGGTGGTCGTACTGAATCTCTTTCAGGAATACCTTGTGAGTTTCGTCTTCCATATCCAGTTCCAGCCTGGTGCTCCGGGTAATCCTATTCATTAGTTCCTTCATTTTCTTCTTGTCGACAGCTAAACTTACAGAATCTCGCTCGGGCCCGTAAATTACCGCGGGTAACTTCCCTTCCCGCCGCAGAGTATTCGGGTTTTCCGAAGATTTCCTCTTACTTGCCTGAACCGTCTCCATTAATATCACCTTTCTGTTTGTTTTCTTATTCCGAAGTCGATCCTTTACCTACAATTATATTAGGAATGGGGGAACAAAGTCGACACCGACTTTTCCTTATATATCCTTTTTATGGTTTTCGCGAACAAGTTGCCCACGGATATGTAGTTAATGAAATCCGCCTCGGCAGCTTCCTCGTTTTCAATCGTATTTGTCACGGTAACGGTGTTGATGGGTGAGTTCTCGATGGATTCGAGAGCGTCATCCGCAAATATTCCGTGGGTACATATTGCTTCGACGTTACTGCACCCTCTTTCCTCCAGAATTTCAGCGACTTCCGTAAGGGTGCCACCCGTACTTATGATGTCGTCGACGATCAAACAGCGCTTGCAGTCAACGTCACCGATTAAATTGAGTACTTTGACGTCCCCGTTTTCGCTATCCCTCTTCTTCTCAACGATTGCCAGGGGCATGTTCAGCTTCTGCGAAACCTTCCTGGCCCGTTTGGCGCCTCCTACGTCCGGACTTACCACCACGCCTTCTTCCGCGGAGATCTTGTTTTTGATGCTTTCGGCAAGAAACGGGTCCCCGCGTAGATTGTCAACCGGAATGTCAAAGAAGCCCTGGATCTGACCTGCATGAAGATCCACGGTCAGAATTCTGTCGGCTCCTGCGGTAGAAATAATGTTAGCAACTAACTTGGCGCTTATCGGAACTCTTCCCGTTTGCTTCCTGTCCTGTCGGGCGTAACCGTAATAAGGAATTACCGCCGCAATCTGTTTTGCGGAGGCCCGCTTCAGGGCGTCTATCATGAGAAGTAATTCCATCAGGCTTCTATTAACCGGAGGTGCAACCGATTGAACTACGAAGACGGAAGCCCCGCGGACAGTTTCTTTAACGTGGACCTGGATTTCGCCATCAGGAAACCTATCCACGGTGGTATCCGTGAGTTCCTTGTCCAGGTTGGATACTATATCCTCTGCCAGGTCCCGGTTAGAGTTACCGGTAATTATCTTCAAGTTTTCCAATACGATCCCCTCTTTGGTTCGACATTTTTTTATTTTTCGCCGGCCCCCGTTTCGGGTCCGATTTGTTGAAAGGGCTCAACCTTTTTCCCGTCATTGACTTTCGAATCACGGACTACGGCATGGCTGACAACTGCTTCGTCACCAATTTTCCCGTTTATTACTTCGACGTTCGGTCCTATTTCGGCCCCACTCCCAATTTCGGTCTCACCTTTCAGAGTTGAAAAGGGCCTTATCACGGCATCTCTGCCAACGGTAACGCCGGGTTCGATTATGGTCTTGCCGGGATCAATTACCGTGACTCCTCCTTCCATGACCGATTTTGCCTTCCTGTTGTGGATTATCTCACCCGCCCGGGCGAGCTCCTGGCGCGTATTTACACCCAGAAATTCCTCCGGGGCGTTACTGGTGATTGCTTTTATGTCTCTGCCTCCGGAAGAGAAACGCTGAACCAGGTCAGTCAGGTAGAACTCGTTCTGGGCGTTTTCGGTGTCAATGGAATCTATCTCGCCCCAGAGTTCCTCCCTGTTGGCCAGGAGGTATACCCCGGTATTTATTTCCTTTATCTCCTTTTCCTCCGGAGTTGCATCCTGTTCTTCCACTATCTCCAGAACCCTGCCGGACCTTCCCCGCTTTATCCGACCGTAACCGGTGGGGTCGTTTCGTTCCGTGGTGAAGAGCGAGTAGTTCGCGTTGCTTTTTTCAGTGGCTTCGACGAACTGCCTGATCGAACTTGTTTTGATCAACGGCAGGTCGCCGGGGAATACCAGGAATCTGTCGGACTCCAGCTTGGTTCTTGCCTGCTGGAGTGCGTGGGCAGTCCCTTTTTGTTCCTCCTGGAGGACGAAGTCGAGGTTCGAGTTCGGAAGCGCGTCCTTTACCTGGTCGGCACCGTAACCGACTACAACTACCGTTTTGTTCAGTTCCAGTGGTGCGAGAGACTTGAGCAGGTGTTCCAGGAGGGAGGATCCGCCGATTTCGTGAAGTACCTTCGGGACCTCCGATTTCATCCGTGTTCCCTTGCCAGCCGCCAGTATTACACAATCCATTAATTTTCACCGATTAAATATAATTAATCGTATTCTTGGTTGCAATGATCTCTGGGTTTCAGGAAAATAACTACAAAGGATACTGTGTTCTGAACGTTGCTCGATAGCGTTTTGTTTTCATACAATCAACAAAAAGAGGAGGTACTATGGCTGAAGAAGAAAGCGTGAGGTATACGGAAAATCATGATTGGGTAAGGAAGGAGGGTCACGAAGTTACGATCGGCATAACGGACCACGCCCAGAACGAATTAGGTGATATCGTCTTCGTTGAATTGCCCGATATCGGGGACGAATTCAAGAAAGGAGAGGAAATGGTAGTAATCGAATCGGTGAAGTCAGTATCGGACGTCGAGGCTCCGGTCGATGGAAAAATCGAAGACGTGAACGAGAGCCTGGAAGGTGAGCCGGAGAAGATCAACGAATCACCTACCGAGGATGGCTGGCTGGTAAAAATCGATATGGAAGACGAAGAACAGTTCGATTCGCTTATGGATAGTTCGGATTACGACGAACTGCTGGATTGAGTACTTAATCTAACTCGAGTATCAAGTTCCTGAAAAGTAACTGGGGCAGGGAATAACCCTGCCCCAGTTCTCATTAACCTAATTATTACTTACTGGACCCTGTTTAGAGGAAGGAAAAAGTTATAGACAG
This sequence comes from uncultured Thermotogae bacterium, assembly GCA_964576335.1. Lineage (GTDB taxonomy): Bacteria > Bipolaricaulota > Bipolaricaulia > M55B111 > M55B111 > JAGXLP01. The sequence continues at coordinate 20,186 of CAZNVA010000001.1, forward strand.
TAAAGTAGCCAGCGAAGCCAGTAGTGCAACGCCCCCACCGGTTCTCGAACTTCCAAATTGAGATCGGGGTTGGGGCTCAGTCATTCCTTCCTGCTGGGTACCAGTCTCCGGTTCTCCAGTTTCTTTCTGGGGTTTGACCTGTTTCGTCTCCTCTTTTGTCTGGCCCACCGGCGAAAAGCTGGCTCCAGACGTTCCGTAATTCACGGAAAACGAGGTACTGCTATCGAAACTACCTCCCAGAGTAATGATCCCTTTACTACCCCAGAATACCTCACCTTCGATTGGAACTCTTTCGGGCATGGCCCCATCTTTAAATCCGTCCGTAATGCCAATTAGGGCCTTTGGCCGTTTCTTTTCCCCACCCTGGACTATCCTCAAAGCGTAAGGGTGGAACCGGGCGTCCTTATTTCTGGTAAGAACGGATACGGCAATCGGGTTTTCATCCATATTGTTCCTGATTCCCGATTTTATATCCGAACCCAGGGAACTGTTTAACGCCCTTTTGTTCCCGAATATCGCGATCAAAATTACTCTTTCGCCCTGGTACTCGGTCTCGATAACCCGGTAAATACCGGCATCAAGTCCCAGTCTGGTCCTTATAACCCGGGATAATTTATCCGAGACCTGTTCCCCCGTCGCAATCAGGGACGAAAGCAATAACAACGATACTGCGACAGCCCCGATAAGTACTAAGCTCTTTTTCTTCGACACTAAAATCACCTATCTTAAAGCAGCTAGCCCGAACTACCTAAAAGTTAGCAAATTCCGCATCCCATGAAGTTGACAAAGGCAACTGCCCACATTGACCAGAAGAAACCCAGTACCATAGCAGTTATAGGTTCCATCTAAAACACCTCCTATTTATGTGATGTGTGTGATGTATAATTCGTAACCAATTCTAAAATCTACAATGATTATAACGCCATGAGTCAATAAATCAATAAAACGATCGGCCAGTTTAGTCGTCCGCTCCGCAACAGTATTTGTACTTTTTCCCGCTACCACAGGGGCAGGGATCGTTCCTGCCTGGCTCGTCCTCTACTATACGCTGTTCCTGGTTCTTTTCGGTTCCCTCTGCCTCTCCTCCGGCCGACTCGCCGGCTTTGTTACCTTCCTTATCCGGTAGACCGCTTCTACCTTCGCCTCCCTGAAAGTTGAACTTCGAAGTATCGACTTCGGATTCCACCGGTCTGTCAGTTCTTTCGACGTCCAGTCTGGTTTTCACCAGAAGGTCCACCACCTCTCGGCGCAGATCGGTGCGCATATCCTGGAAGAGCCGGTAGGATTCACGTTTGAATTCTACAAGTGGGTCCTTGCCACCGTAGGAAGACCAGCCGACTCCGGACTTCAAGTCGTCGATTAGGTAGAGGTGATCCCTCCACTTCCTGTCGATTACCTTTATCAAAATTGACTTTATTACTTCGGGCTTCACCCCTTCCATCTTCATGAAACGCTGTAGCTGTTGATCCCAGTTTTCGAGTACGAATTCATCCACGCTTTCCTCGAGTTCTCTTCCGTTTTCGTTCAGGAATTTCTCGAGTGAGATGTTGCGGAACTCGGATAGTTCGTTCTCCAGACCATCGACGTCCACCTCGTCCGCCCCGTCTTCGAACCCGTGTTCCTCCATTAAGTCTTCCGAATAGTCCTCCAGGACGGGCCTCAGGTAGTCGTCTATTTCGTTCCAGCTACTTTCTTCCTCGTCCGATAGCAGGAAGTGGTCCCTCAGGCTGTAAATCGCCTCCCTCTGCTGGGCCAGGACCTTGTCGTACTTCAGTACGTTTTTCCGACGCTCGTAGTTTATACCTTCTACCTTCTTCTGGGCCCTGCGTATGGCCTTTGTCAGGAGCGAGTGTTCTATTGCCTCACCTTCTTCCATGCCGGCTTTTTCCATGAGGGAATCTATCCGGTCGCCGCCGAAAATCCTGAGCAGGTCGTCCTCCAGCGACAGGTAAAACTGAGTTGAACCCGGGTCACCCTGTCGTCCGGCTCGTCCCTTGAGCTGGTTATCAATCCTGCGGCTCTCGTGGCGCTGGGTGCCGAGGACGTGCAAGCCCCCGAGTTCCGCCACTCCTTCGCCGAGCTTGATGTCGGTTCCTCGTCCGGCCATGTTGGTCGCGATGGTAATTGCTCCTTCCTGGCCGGCGTCCTTGATTATTTCTGCTTCCCGGGCGTGGTTTTTGGCGTTCAGGACCTCGTGGGGTATTCCTCGTTTCTCCAGGAGACGACTCAGTCGCTCCGACTTCTCTATCGCGTTTGTCCCGACCAGAACGGGCCTGCCCTTTTCGTGAAGCCTCTCCACTTCTTCCGCTACGGCTTCGTACTTGGCTTCCTTTGTCTTGAAGATCACGTCGGGCTTGTGTTCCCTGCGCAGCGTTTCGTTTGTCGGAACCACCACGACGTCCAGATTGTATATATCCTCGAATTCGTCCTCCTCCGTCTTTGCCGTACCGGTCATACCGCTTAGACCGTCGTAGAGGAGGAAAAAGTTCTGAAGCGTCACCTGGGCAAAGGTCTGGTTTTCCTTCTGCACCATCATTCCTTCCTTGGCTTCTATTGCCTGGTGCAGTCCGTCCGACAGTCGCCGGTCCGGCATCAGCCTGCCAGTAAATTCGTCAACCAGTACGATACCCCCATCCTTGACTATATAGTCCTCGTCCTTTTTGAAGAACTCCTTCGCTTTGAGGGAGGTCTTCAGGTGATGAAGCATCGAAATATTTTCGGGCGTATAGAGGTCGTCCAGATTTAAAAAGTTTTCGGCCTTGTTTGCCCCTTCGTCCGTCAGGGATACCGACTGGTTCTTCTCGTCTATTTCGTAATCGTGACCTTCCTTAAATCGAGGCGCCAGGCTGGCGAACCGCTTGTAAAGTTTGGTCGATTCTTCGGTGGAGCCAGAAATTATCAGGGGGGTGCGCGCTTCGTCGATGAGCACGCTATCGATTTCGTCAATTATTGCGAAGTGCCTGTTTGCACCGACCCTCTGGTCCTCGGAGAGGACCATATTGTCCCTCAAGTAATCAAAGCCAAACTGATTTGCCGTTCCGTAGACCACGTCGGCCTCGTAAGCTTTTTTCCTGGCTTCCGTGTCCATGTCTTCCTGGATGACGGAGACGTCCAGTCCGAGCTCTTCGTAGATCGGCCCCATCCACTCCCGGTCCCTTTTTGCCAGGTAATCATTGACCGTCGCGATGTGGACCTGGCCGACCAAAGCGTTCAGGTAAGCGGGCATCGTGGCTACCAGCGTCTTACCTTCTCCGGTGGCCATCTCAGCTATCCTCCGCTGATGGAGGGCTACGGCTCCGATTATCTGTACGTCGTACGGCCTCATTCCCGTTTCCCTTTCCGCAACCTCCCGGACCAGCGCGAAGGCTTCCGGAATCAGCTCGTCCAGCTCCGCGCCGTTATCGAGCCTATCCCGGAATTCTCGAGTTCTCTCCCGCATTTCGGCCTTTGAAAGCTGAGCGACTTCGTCGGAAAGCTCGTTGACCTGGTCGACGTAGTTGCGAAGTTTGGATAGTTTTTGTTCGTTTGTCTGGCCGAAAATCCAGTCTACTGCCTGTTTTACTTTTTCAAACATCTTTTACCTTCCAAGTTATTGTGGTCCACGAAGCTTCAACTTACCTTCAAATTATGGCCCGAAAGGCTCGGCAAAATCAAGAAACGGCCATGAATCCCATTCGGGACCCATGGCCGCCTTTAGCTATTTTCTGAAATAAAGGTTCTTAGCGCTCTCCCATTGGGAGTACCGTCCGACCGAACATGGAGTTAATCAGTACCGCGGCCGAGGAGTACCACGCTATAAGAGCGCATAGGAGTCCCTCGTAGCCGGCAATGGTACCTACGGTCGAGTTGAATTCTCCCCAGGCAAGCAGGAAGAAAAGTATCGTCAGCGTTATGAATATCCAGGTAATTGCCCTCGGTTCCTTAAGCGAGGCGATCGTCGCGTAGAACGTAAAAATTCCCCATGCTATCAGGGCAATTGCCAGACCTTCTTTTGGAACATCCGTGATTATCCCTGCCCAGGAAAGAAATTCAAAAGTGGCCAGACCAATCCAGAAAGCGCCAAAAGAGGAGAAAGCCGTGGCACCAAATATATTGTTTCGCCTGAACTCCCACATGCCGGCAAGTAACTGGGCAAGTCCGCCGTAAGCGATTGCCATTGGCATTACTATCCCTATCGAACCGCTGCCGACAAGACCGGAATTGACCAGGTTAAGGATAAAAGTCGATAACGCGAAGCCTCCTAACCCCAGGGGGGCCGGATTCGCAACGTCGTCGTTGATCTCCAAGTTTAAACCCTCCGTTTATAGAGAAATTAGCTGTTGTCCGATTCCTCGAGTTTTTTCTGAAGATCTTCGACCGCTCCCGGGTTTCTGAGCGTGGTCAGGTCACCAACGTCCTCTCCTCTGACCAGGCTCTTGAGAATTCTACGCATGATCTTTCCGGATCTCGTCTTTGGTACTTCGTCCGCGATTATAATGTCGGCTGGTCTTGCCGTCGGACCGATGGTGTCGTCGACTAGCTGGATAAGTTCCTCCTGCAGTTTTTCGGGATCCACGTCCGCGTCCTTTTCCAGCATTACGAATGCCACCGGAACTTCACCCTTTACGTCGTCCGGGCGAGAGACCACGGCGGGTTCAGCTACCGCGTCGTGTTTTCCGAGAGCGTTTTCTACTTCACCAGTTGCCAGCCTGTGCCCGGCAACGTTCATGACGTCGTCCAGCCTGCCGGTAATTCTTATATTTCCGTCCGCGTCCTTTCTGGCTCCGTCGCTTGTAAAGTAGTAGTCAGGGCCGTACTCGCTCCAGTACTCGTCCTTGAACTTCTCCGGCCTCTTGTATACTCCTCTGATTAGACTTGGCGGGAAGGGCGATTGAAGCGTCAGGTAACCGCCTTCGTTCGTTCCCACGGTACTGCCTTCCGTGTCGAGCAGGTCAGCGTTAATTCCCGGGAAGGGTTTACCGGCGTAAGTGGGAATGAACGGTCCAATTCCGGGCAGGGCATTAATTACGTTTGCCCCGGTCTCGGTTTGCCACCAGGTATCGATGACGGGAGTCCTGCCGCCGCCGATATTTTCAAAGTACCAGAGCCAGGCATCCTTGTTGATTGGTTCGCCGACGGTACCCAGTATTCTCAAACTGGAAAGGTCGTGCTTTTCCGGCCACTTTTCTCCCTGCTTGATGAACATCCTGATGGCCGTGGGGGCAGTATAGAATCCCGTTACGCCCTCGTCTTCAATTATCTGCCAGAGCCTGTCGTATTCCGGGTAATCCGGTGCACCTTCGTAGACCACGGTGGTGACGCCGTTCAAGAGTGGTCCGTAGTTTATGTAGGTATGTCCGGTTATCCAGCCGACGTCAGCGGTACACCAGAAAATGTCGTCTTCGTGTAAGTTAAAGTTCCACTTGGCCGTAAGATAGGCCTGAACGGCGTAACCGCCCACGTGGTGCATGACTCCTTTTGGTTTGCCCGTTGTACCACTGGTATACAGGATGAAGGCAAGATCACTGCTGTTCATTACGGCGGGTTCATGCTGGTCGTCCGCGCCTTCCATCAGTTCGTGGTACCAGTGGTCCCGGCCGTCTTCCATATTGACGTTGGCGTCGGTCCGCTTGACTGTAACGACGTCTTCAACGGGAGAACCCTCGAGGCCTTTGTCCGCGTTTTTCTTGAGATTTAGCGGCTTGCCTCTGCGGTAATAACCGTCGGCCGTCACGAGTACTTTTGCGTTTGCATCTTCGAGCCGGTCCTTGAGCGAGTCGGGACTGAACGCGGAGAAGACCACGCTGTGTGCTGCCCCTACCCTGGCAGTTGCCAGCATTGCAATCAGGGCTTCCGGAATCATCGGCATGTAAATGCCAACCCTATCGCCCTTTTCTACGCCAAAACCTTCAAGCACGTTGGCAAATTTGGAAACCTCGGACTGTAGTTCCGAATACGTCATCCGGATTGTCTCTTCGTCGGTCGGCTCGGGTTCCCAGATTATGGCGTTTTTGTCGCCGTTACCGTTTTCTACGTGCCTATCAACTGCGTTGTAAGCCAGGTTGAGTTTGCCACCTTCGAACCACTCGTAGTCGTACGGTTCTTCGGTGTACGTTTCGTCCCATTTTTCGTACCAGTCGATTCCTTCTTCCGCGTGTTTCGCCCAGAATTCCTGTGGGTTCTCGAGAGCCTCTTCATAAATCGATTCGTCAGAGACCCAGGCTCTTTCCTTCATTGCTTCCGTGGGCCAGAATACATCCTCTCTTTCAGGATCTTCTTTGACCCATTGTTTCGGTTCAGTCAATTTTTACCCTCCTGTTAGGTAGATTATACGTGTAAGACTTTTTAGGGGCGGTGTAAATTATGTTAACCTACCCCACTCTACCCTGCAAATTTGAGAATATTAACTCTTGGTCAACCGGCCTATTATTGCCGGACTATCTTAACCTCATTTCCATCTTTACCGTATCGGAATCCCTATCAACCTCTTCAAACCCCATTTTTCGGGAGAGCTGCAGCATAGGTTTGTTGTTTTTCAATATGGTTGCGTAGATGCTTTCCAGGTTCTTGTCCTCCGCAACTCCGATAATCGAGTCAGTTAACTTTTCACCGAGCCCAAGTCTCTGCCAGGGATCTCCGACCACTACGGCGTATTCTCCGGTATCCTGGTTCGGTCCTATGATCAGTCTACCGACACCGATCATCTTTTCTCCTTCGTTTTCTTCCAGTATCCCGATGATTGCCATTTCTCGCCGATAATCAATATTCGTGTAACGGGTCATCTCCTCGTGCGTTATTTCTGTCCGTGGCCCAAAGAACCGCTGCCGCCACGTCTTATCGGAGAAGGAATCGAAAAGCTGGAATTCGAGCGGTTCGTCTTCGGGCTTAATCGGTCTCAGCGTGACGTTCCTGCCGTCATCCATGCGCCATTCTTCCATGTATTGCCGCGGATAAGGTTCGATTGCCAGGTGTTCGTGTGACTCCTCTACTTTTCTGTCGCTGTATTCTTCATCGAGAATTATCCGGGCATCAAGGGCCTGGAACGAACCGTCGATCACGGCCAGTGGATTGATATCAATTTCTTTGATTTCGGGAAAGTCAATAATTAACTGTGAGAACTGGATTAGCTGTTTTTCGAGTTCTCTTATATTTGCTCCTTCCTTTCCCCGATAACCTTGAAGGAGCTGATAGACCTTTGTCTCTTCCATCAATCTGTGTGCGAGCACCTGGTTGAGCGGTGGGAAGCCAGCTGCCGTATCCTTGTAAAGTTCTACGCCGGTTCCACCTCGCCCAAACAGTATGGTGGCCCCGAATAACGGGTCCTTTTTGGAGCCCAATATAAGTTCGTAATCGACGTCCGAGACCATTTTCTGTACGGATACTCCAATTATATCCGCTGACGGTCTATGGCTTTCCGCACTGGAAACGATTTGTTTGTAAGCCTCTTCTACTTCGTCCTTGTTCTGTAGGTTGAGTTTGACTCCACCCACGTCGGTTTTGTGCGTTATATCGTGTGAATGTATCTTGAGTGCAACGGGATAGCCAATTTCGTATGCCAGATTCGCTGCTTGAGATGGTGATTCGGCTATTTTCGTTTTTGATATAGGTATTCCGTAGGTATCGAGAAACTTCTTTGACTCGACTTCCGTCAGCGTCGTTCTACCCGAGCGCAATACTTTCCTCACCAGTGCCTTCAAATGGTGGTGAGGCGGTTGGTTATTTACCGGTAATTCTTCCGGTGTTTCGTAAAGCAATTCCAGGTTTCGGGCGTAGCGGTACATGTACATGAAAGCGCTTATTGCCTGCTCGGGTGTCGGTCTGGTAGGAACGTTTTCCTTTCTCAAGATTTCTCGGCCCTCGTCGACCTCACCCGCCCCCATGAAGGAAGTAACTATGGGCTTGTCGGTCTCCTTGGAGACGTTGGCAACGGCTTTTGCAGCGTCTTTGGCCGATGCCTTGCCCTGTGGGGCGTAAATAACAATTACGCCGTCCACGTCATCGTCCTCTATGCAGGCCTGGATGGAACTCTCGTAACGGCTGGTATCCGCATCTCCAAGGACGTCAACGGGATTTTTTACGCTTGCCTGGTCCGGCAGGAAATCAGTCAGTTCCTCCTCGGTTTTTGCGGAAAGGTCCGCAAGCTCCCCTCCGGAATCGAGGATTGCATCCGTGGTCATGATCCCGGGTCCCCCGGCGTTGGTCACTATAGCCATTTTCGGTCCGTCCGGCAGGTTTTGCTTGCTCAGGGTTTCCGAACTGCTGAATAGATCGTCGACGTCGGAAACTCTGGTTACACCGACGCGTTTAAAGGCCGCGTCGTATATTTGATCCTCTCCGGCAAGGGAACCCGTGTGAGAGGCAACGGCTTCGGCGCTTTTCGAATACTTGCCGGCTTTTACCACCAGGATCGGCTTGGTCCGGGCGAAACCCCGGGCGGCGCTCATAAATTTTTCCGCGTCCTTAACCGTCTCCATGTACATAATAATACTGTCGGTCTTCGGGTCCTGTCCGAAGTAGTCGATCAGGTCCCCGAAGTCGATGTCCATCATGTTACCGACGGAAACAAAGGCACTGAAGCCGACCTTGGCTTTGGTCGACCAGTCCAGAATCGCAGAACCCATGGCGCCACTTTGAGATAGAAATGCCACCTTGCCGGCAGCGGCGTCCTTGCGCAGGAAGGTAAGGTTGAGGTCGGCGCCGGGTCTAATCGTTCCCAGGCAGTTTGGCCCCAGGACCCTCATATCGTGTTTTTTTCTGCTTTTTTCGAGTTCCTTTTCCAGCTGCTTGCCTTCTTTTCCGGTTTCGCTAAAGCCGGCCGATATCACTATTGCGGAATCTATACCGACCTTACCGCACTCATCAATTATGCCAGGAACCGTTTTGGCCGGTGTGGCGATTACGGCCAGATCGACTTCCCCCTCGATTTCGCTCACGCTGGAAAATGCTTCTATATCCATTACTTCGTCTCTATTGATGTTAACGGGATATATATCCCCCTCGAAACCCTCTACTATGTTTTGCATCAGAGTCGCACCGACGGAACCTTCTTTTTCGCTTGCCCCGATCACGGCCAGCGACTCAGGCTTGAAAATATTATCCAGTTTTTTAGCTGGCATGTTGAGACCTCCTGAACAAGGTAATAAAGCTGTTAAAAGATGAGTTCATGTTTCAATAGAACCGTAAAATACGAAAAGAAATAGTAAAAAACTAATCACGGCTAAAGTATTTTAACGAGCCCGAACTACTTTAGCAAACCCGAAATAATCGTTGTATAAGCTGGATTATCAATTTAAACTTTAGTTACCCCGTAACCAGAATATCAAGTTAAGTTTATCATTTGTAAATTTAAGGCTTATTTGATAGACCGACGAAGGTTTGGGTTCCTGGTTGCCGTTTTTTCGTCATTTGAACCACCTTTTTCAGGAGCAAAAATGGACTTCAGTTACGAACTTTTATTGTTGCCCGTAGTGGCAAGCCTTATTGGGTATTCCACGAACTGGATCGCCATAAGAATGCTCTTTCGGCCGCTCGAGGAAAAGAGGATTTTTGGCTTTAAGGTGCCGTTTACCCCTGGACTGATACCAAAAAGGCGCAACGAGATAGCCGAGAACATCGGTCAGGCAGTTGGGGCACACCTCTTGACTCCCGAGGCACTCGAAGCGAGGTTGCGTGCGCCCGCTGTCAGGGACGAACTGGAAAAGACCCTGTCGAACTGGCTGGTGGTTTTTTTGGAAAAAGATAGGGGTACCGTGATGGAGGCCGTGCCGGAGGAAGTCCAGCCCGAGCTGGAAGCGGGTTTCGCCGAATTTCAGGAAAAAGTTAAAAGCTGGCTTGCCGATATAACTACGGGTGAGGAGATGGAGGAGTTCCTCAGGGGGCTCGTTGCAAGCGGAGTGGATTTACTCTCGAGCAAGGAGATAGGAGAACTGGTCGATCAAACTTCCTACGAGGAGATAGCAATTAAGCTGGAAGACGTGACGGCGGAGCTGGCTGAACGAGAAGAGGTGGAGAACTTACTGGAGGAATTCTGGGTCGAAAAATTAAGGGAAATTGAGAACAAAGGGGGGAGCCTGGAAGATTACCTCGGGGAGGAGCTGGAGAACTTGCTGGTTCGTCAGGTTGAGGCCAACGTCCCGTTCCTCCTGCGACGAGGAGCCGAGTTGCTGGATCGTCCCCGGTTGCGTTCCCGGCTGAAGGAGGTCGTGGTGGACTTCCTGGACGAAAGAATAGAAGGAGAATTTGACGAGGATTCAGTCTGGGACCAGGTAAAGCGGGGCTTTCTGGAAACGGTGGTCATGCCCCAGGAGAGGTTGCAGCGGGAAGTAAGCGCGGTAATTGACGAGGGGATACCGAAGCTGATGGAGTTGATGGAGCAGGAGGAATTTAGAAGGGAAGCTGCGGCTTCCGGCGTTAAGACCTTAAAGAAGTTCTTGAGAAAGGACCTATCGGAATTGCTACCCGCCGAGGAAGGCACTGAAAAGGTGGCCGGAGTATTTACGGACGTATCCCTTGCGGTTTTGCGGAGCAAAAAAGTCAGATCCTTCTTTTTTCAGGGTCTGGTGAAAGTTTTGAAAAGTTCAGAAGGGAAAAGGGTAGACGAACTGGTTGATCTCGAAGAGGAGGAAGAAAAGGAAGCAATAGTAAGAGCCGTGAGTGGTTATCTGGTTGAAACTATCGGGTCGGAAGACGTCCAGGACGAACTGGCCCGGGTCGTATCGAGGCAACTCGAGGAGCTAAAGGACAGGAGGCTGGGGAAACTGTCGAGCTGGGTCGACCCGGAGAGGGTTACTCCATTTGCCGGACCGATAGTTGACGAACTCCTGGGGGTCGTGTCCCGTCAGGGTCCCTCGCTTCTGGGAACGATCGACGTGGAAGAATTGGTGAAACAGGAAGTCAACGATTTTCCGATAGGTCGGGTGGAGCGGCTCGTGCTGGACGTAACTGGGGATCAGTTCCGGGCAATCACCTGGTTCGGAGCCCTGATAGGTTTCCTCGTCGGAATTCTGCAAATACTGATACTAACTCTTGGTGGTTCTTAGTGCACCCGATAGCCTTCCGGCTGGGACCTCTTACGGTTCGCTGGTACGGGATAGCCTACGCAGTTGCCCTGCTGGTAGTTCTTGCCGTGCTCAGAAGCGAGTCCCGCCGGAAACAACTTGAGCTGGAACTGAACGACCTGATTGATTTTATCCTGCTCGTCTTTCCGCTCGGCCTTATAGGAGCGCGGTTATACTATGCCCTGTTTTACCTGGATTTCTTCCGGGATAACCCGCTTGCTTTGGTCGGAATCGGCGGGGGAGGGTTCGGGCTGGCCGGTCTGGCAATTCATGGCGGTCTGATTGGTGGGTTGATCGGGCTCGTGATCTATTCCCGGTGGAAAGGAGTCGGTATACTGGAATTTGCCGACGCCCTGGCTCCGGCCCTGGTCCTCGGACAGGCAATTGGCAGGCTGGGGAACTTCATGAACGGGGACGCCTACGGTTACCCCACTGATGCACCCTGGGGGATAGAGTTCGCGAAAAATACTGCGGCCGGGACGGAATTCCCGGGTCAGAAGTTACACCCCACCATGCTATACGAGTTCGGGCTCAACCTCCTGATTTTCGCGACGCTGTGGCGGTTGAGGCGGAAGGGCTATAAAAGAGGTTTTATCGTTTCCCTTTACTTTATACTCTATTCGGTCGGTCGGTCGGTCATTAGCTTCTACCGGGCGGGTAGCCTCTGGATTGGACCGATCCGGGCGGCTCATCTTATCAGTATAGTAATCGTGACCGGGGCCGGCTATTTTATCTGGCAGGGTGAGCTTTACCGCAAAGTGGAGGATAGGAGTGGTTAAGCTTTAATCTGCTCTTTATCCCTGCAGGCCCGGAGAAAGCTGGTAAAGAGGGGATGAGGGTCCTCGAGTCGGGAGTTAAACTCCGGATGAAACTGCACGCCTATGTACCAGGGATGGTCCTCGTACTCGATTACTTCTACTAACTGACCATCCAGGGAAGTTGCTGCCATTTTCATTCCGGCAGCCTCGAATTCCTCTCTGTAGTCGTTGTTAAATTCGTACCTGTGTCTGTGCCTCTCCGAAATAGTACTTTTGCCGTAAATATCTTCCGTCTTCGTGCCGGGAGTGATGGTCGATTCGTAACTACCGAGTCGCATGGTGCCGCCCTTCTTCTCTATTTCGATTTGCTCGGGCATCAGGTCTATTACCAGGTCGGAGGCGTCGGGGTTAAATTCCGTGCTGTTTGCTTCCTTGTGCCCGATGACGTTCCTGGCGAATTCGATTGTCGCGACCTGCATGCCGAGGCAGATTCCGAAGAGGGGGATACCTTTCTTTCTTGCCAGTTTGGCGGTCGTTATCTTGCCTTCTACCCCCCGTTTGCCGAAGCCGGGCGGTATAACTACCCCGTCTACCTTTTCCAGATGGTCCTCCAGGTCGCTCTTTTCTAGGTCCTCCGAGGAGAACCAGAGAAATTGCGGTTTGATCCCGGTCTCGGCGGCACCGTGCTGAAAGGCTTCCGTTATGCTTATGTAGGCGTCCTCCAGTTCGGTGTACTTGCCAAACATCCCTATGGTTACCTGGTCTTCGGGGTGTTTTATCTTCTCGACCCGGCGGGACCAATCGGACATGTCCTTGTCTCGCTTGGGAAGGTCAAGCTGTTCCAGCACTCGCACGTCGAGTTCCTCTTTCTCCATGGCCATCGGAACTTCGTAGATTACGTCCATATTCTGGTTTTCTATGACGTTCTCAGTCGGTACGTCACAGAAAAGTCCGATCTTGTTCCTGACGGACTGCGGGAGATCACGATCGCAGCGGGCCACGATGATGTCGGGAGTAATACCTATTCCCCGTAGCTCCTTGACGCTGTGTTGTGTCGGTTTTGTTTTTAGCTCCTTGGACGTTTTCAGGTAAGGTACGAGCGTCAGGTGAATAAAGGCCACGTTCTCCGGCGGTATCTCGTCCTTCATCTGGCGCAGGGCTTCGAGAAAGGGCAGGCTTTCTATGTCTCCGACCGTACCTCCTACCTCGGTGATTATCAGGTCCGAATCCGATTCCTCCAGAGGTTGCTTTATGTCTCGCTTGATCTCGTTCGTAATGTGAGGAATTATCTGGACTGTTTTTCCCAGGTATTCTCCTTTTCGTTCCTTCTCCATTACGGATGAATATACCATGCCGGTGGTTACGTTGTTTGCCCCCGTCAGCTCCTCGTTGATGAACCTCTCGTAATGCCCCAGGTCCAGGTCCGTTTCCGCACCGTCTTTCGTAACGAATACCTCGCCGTGCTGGTACGGGTTCATGGTACCTGCGTCCACGTTTAAATAAGGGTCCACCTTCTGGAGGGTCGGTTTGAATCCGCGCGATTTTAGCAGACGTCCGAGCGAGGCAGCAACGATTCCCTTTCCCAGCCCGGAAAGTACGCCGCCCGTGACGAAAATGTATTTGTTATCGGAATTATTGTGGTCTTTATTCATGACGAATTATTGTAGATAAAGTTGCTCCCAGGTGCAATGACCAGGAAAACTAAATTTCCTCGAGATCGGTTTTACTGTCGGAAACCAAATCGATCAACGGGGTAAAGGCCTATTGGCTTTCAAAGGTCTCGTTGAATATTTTTTCGTGGAGCCGAAAGGAACTTTCGCCGTAAAGAACCAGTCTAACTAACTCGGGTCTTTCGTTGTTCTCGAGAAAGCTCTTTATCGTGGTTACGGCGATTTCCCCGGCTTCCCTTTCCGGGTACCCGAAAGCGCCGGTACTTAATGCCGGAAACGAGACGCTGTTAATACCTTCCTTCTTTGCAAGTTCCAGGCTATTTTGGTAGGAAGATTCCAGGAGTTTCGGATCTTCCGGGGAGTCACTGTAGACCGGACCCACTGTATGAATTACGTAAGCCGCTGGAAGTTCGTAACCTTCTGTCAGTTTGGCTTCTCCGGTTTCGCAACCGCCCAGTTGCTTGCTCTCCTCCCATAGTTTCGGTCCGGCAGCCCTGTGTATCGCTCCAGCCACGCCGCCACCGGGTGCCAGTTTCTTGTTGGCGGCGTTAACCACGGCTTCGGTTTCCTGTTTGGTTATGTCGCCCTGAAGAAGTTCGAATTTATTGCCATTAACTTCCCGCTGTAAAAAGTTCTCCTTTCGCCCCATTTTTACCCCCCCAACTTTGTGGCCAGGTGTCAGTACTCTTTCCGGCTGTGCTCTTTTAACTTCTTCTCTATTCTCCTCTCCTGATCCCTTTTCTTTATCTTTTCCCTTTTGTCGTACTCCTTTTTCCCTTCCCCCAGGCCTAGTTTTACTTTCGCGTATCCCTTCTTAAAATAGATCTCGACCGGGATCAGCGAATAACCTTTCTGCTGCGTTTTACCGATGAGCCTTTTGATTTCCGGCTTTCTGAGCAGTAACTTTCTTTTTCTCCTCGGTTCGTGGTTTTCCCTGTTCCCCTGTTCGTAACGCGCTATGTGGACGTTATGCAGGAATACTTCTTCATCAGTAACCTTTGCGTAGCCGTCTTTCAGGCTGCATCGACCGGCTCTGAGGCTTTTTACCTCGGTCCCGCGGAGAACCATGCCGGCTTCGTAGAATTCTTCAAAATCGAAGTTCCGGAAGGCTCTTTTGTTTTTAGCTACTGATTTGACCATTTTGACTCACGCTTTGGGAAGCATCCTGTCGGTTTCCGTTCGCCCAAATTTAAACTATCAACTTAAAAAACGAACGCACGTACTTTAAGGCGAAAAACCTGCCTTAGACCGGTGAAAGACCCTGGGAATTACTAAATGATGGCAAAGCCGACTCAGCCGGTAATCTTTATTCGTAACTTTTTATTCGTTGATTATTCTGACCTGTCAGAAATTAGAACAACACGACCGAGTTCGTTGAGGAGGGGGGTTAAAAAGTGATTATTCCTCTTCTTCGACTTCCATTATCTGCTCGCCGTCGTAGTACCCACAATTGGCACAGACGCGATGGGGAAGCTTTAACTCGTGACAGTGAGGACATTCCGTTGCCGTAGGGTTAACTACGGGTTTGTTGCCGGCGTGCCTCTTTCTCTTGCTTGACCTCGACGTTCTAAACTTTGGTACAGCCATAATTCCTCCTCAGTTATCTCTTGATTTCAAATCTCCTCTGATTTTAATAAAGGGGTACAGGCTTTTCAACTTTCCAGACTAAAGGTAATGGGTCCGTCGTTCGTCAGGTTGACCTTCATGTAACTTCCAAATTTTCCCGATTCGACCCGGTAAGGATGTTTCTCATTTATCCGGTCGACGAACTCCCGGTAAAGCTCCTTTGATTTATCGAAATCTCCGGCCATCGAAAAGTTCGGCCTTCTGCCCGAAGTTAGCTGACCGTACAGGGTAAACTGGGATACGATTAGTGCTTCGCCTTCTACCTCATCAATAGAAAGGTTCATTTTTCCGTCTTCGTCCGGGAAAATCCTTAAGTTTAAAATACTATCGACCAGTTCGTCGACGTCCTCTCTTTCGTCTCCCTGTTTCACGCCGAGGAATATCAGCATACCGTAGTTAATTGACCCCTCGACCTTTTCTTCTACCCTCACTTCTGCTTCTTCTACTACCTGTATCAGTGCTTTCAAATTTTCCTCCTTTTTCGGGTTTTAACTTTCTCCACTTACAATTGCCCGGGCTATCATGTCCGCCAGCCGCAACGGTTCGGGAAGTATCGAAGCGGAGGAAGTGACCTCCAGAACGTGTTTGGCGTCCTCTAAAGCCAGCGAAGCCGTCTGGAAGTATACCCTGTGGTTTTGCAGTTCATGAGAATGGACCTCGCCCGCTGCTCGTGCTGCCTCCCAGCGCCTCCGGAAATCGGGGAGATTGCGCAGCCCCGATTTGAACCCCTGGAGGTCCGGCTCGTTTCGCGTCACCGCGAGAACGGGCAGGCCGGTTTCTCTGGCAACCTTACTTATATCCGCGACGTTAAAACCCGCGAAGGTCACTCCGGCCAGTGCAATCAGGTTTAGTTCCTGGTAGTGTTTGCTCTCAGAGACGGAGTTGATTAGCTTCTCGGTTACGTCCAGACCGTCCACTTCTACATCGCTTCTCAGTACCCCCTCCACCCGCCTACCTCCGCTCATCACCACACCTATCAGGGGCGTTTGCTCGTCCTTTTCCAGCTCGAATGGTCCGTCATCCCAGCCCACGATCTTGCACTTTTCCTTGAAAGCCATAGACAAACAACACTCCACACCTGTCTCTCGTTTTTGTATTATTGAATGTCTCAATTATTATACCGTAAAGCAAGGATTTTTGAGGGGTTTTGGAGGTACTTATCTTCTCGTGTCCTTTCAATTGCATCTATTTTGAATGTGACAGTTTCAAGGATTGATAATTTGGAACTTTAAAACAAATTTGAGTTTAAACTAACTAACCCTTAAACTATGGGAGTCAGAATTGGAGATTTTAAAGTAAAGTGGTTGAAAGGTCTATCTAACCCGCGTTAATTGTTGAATTTTTGGCTCAATTAATTTAATTCTGGTGCTTCAAAGCCCTCTTTATCCAACAGGAGGTAACAATGGACTTTAAGTCGAAAGGCGTATTTACGGTTGGTTTGCTGGCTGCTCTTCTTATGACGGTTTTTATCGGACTGGGGGTGCAGGGACAGGAAAAGGACGTTTATAAAGTCGGAGTGGATGCGAACTTCCCACCCTGGACTTACGTGGAAAAGGGTGAATACAAGGGGTTTGACGTCGAGGTCATAAGGGCAATTGCCGAAGCACAGGACATGGAGATTGAAATAATCGACATGCCCTGGGAAACGATAGTTTCGGCACTGGGTTCGGGTAAGATCGATATTCTGGTGAGCGGGCTCTCCATTACGTGTGAACGGGATGAGATCATCGATTATTCCCAGCCCTACTGGTCCGTGAACCAGGCCGTTCTGGTCTCACAGGATTCCGACCTCAACGCCATAACTGCCATGACTCAGGGACACAAGGTTGGTGCTCAGAGAGGCACGACCGGTTACATGTGGATCCAGGATGAACTAGTCGATGGTGGAGTGGACGTTCAGGGCAAAGCCTATGAGAACTACGTAATGGCCGTCGAAGACCTCACAACCGGAAGACTCGATGCCGTTCTGGCCGACACCACTACGGCCAAGAATTTCGTCAAAAAGGGTAGAAATGTCAAGATAATTGGAACGGTATCTACAGGGGAACAGTACGCTTACGCCGTTACGGAAGGAGACCCTTACGATCTGTTGCCGAAAATCAACGAAGGAATGGAGAAGGTTTTTGAGTCCGGCAGGTGGATGGAGATATTCAACGAGTACCTGGCCGAGTACGGTTACGCTCCTCCCGCCGCCATACCAATGGGCAGAGAGCTGACCTGCGAGTAGTGAAGAGTTTAGAATCAATAGTGCAGGAAGGGCTGAGTCAAGCCCTTCCTGCTATTTTATACCAACTTTATTACAATGGAAATTCTTAACGTTCTGGCTGGCGAAGCGCCCTATCTCTTTAAAGGGTTGCTCATTACGATCCAGTTACTCGTCGGTTTGCTGGGAGTTGGGATCGTCGGAGGAGTCCTGCTTGCAGTTGCCGAGGTATACGGGAACAGGCTCTTCTCCACTCTGGCGATTTTGATCCAGAGGGGGTTAAGGGCAATTCCGGCACTGGTGCTTCTGTTTCTGTCTTACTACGCGCTAGATATGCCTCCGTTATTGATATCGATTATAGCGCTCGGGTTGCGTTCTTCCGCCTATCAATCCCAGATATTTCGGGGGGCAATCCAGTCAATCAAGTCGGGTCAAATGATGGCAGCTCGTTCGATGGGCATGAGCAGGATTCAGGGAATCTGGTACGTGGTATTACCGCAGGCAGTCCGGCTGGCTATAGGGCCCTGGTCGAACGAATACGCTTCGGAGACCAAGGATACCTCGCTTGCCTACGTGGTCGGTGTAGTGGAGATAATGCGCCGGTCCAGATACATAATATCGTATACCTACGGAAACGCACTGCTCATTTACGGGATAGTGGCGCTGGTTTATTTCTTCCTTACCAGAGCCGGAAACGCCCTGCTCTACTGGCTGGAAGACAGGTTATGGGTACCTGGTTTTGAACGCAGAAGTTAATGATTCTCAACGACATTAAGAGGAAAAGGAGTTAAGATGTCGGCATTCATAGATTTCTTTCGTCTTGCCTGGGAAATAGGACCTCGTTTGCTTGATGGCACCGCAGTCACCCTGGAACTGACGGCAATCTGTATTACCTCCGGTTTTATTATTGGGCTGGCCGTTTCGCTCGGCAGGGTCTATGGCAACAAGCTTGTGTACGGAATTACTACGACTTTCGTGGAAATGGTCAGGGGTACTCCCCTGCTCGTCCAGCTATTTATAATTTACTATGGCTTGCCCGACGTGGGGATCTTGCTGAATCCCCTTCTCGCGGCTGGCATCGCACTGGGGATTAACACTTCAGCCTACCAGGCAGAATACTTTCGGGGAGCGATTCAGTCCGTAAGTACCGGGCAGATGACCGCAGCAAGGTCCATAGGAATGAGCCGTTTTGGAGCGATAAAAAGTATCATTCTCCCCCAGGCCCTGCGGCTGGCGATCCCTTCCTGGTCGAATGAATTGATTTATATGTTAAAGTATACCTCACTTGCTTTTACCGTCGGTGCCCCCGAATTGATGGCAAAGGCAAAGATCATCGCCGCGCGGAATTTCCGCTACCTCGAAGTATTCATCATCGTTGCCTTCATTTACATAATAATAGTTACGGGTTTTACGAAGGTCCTGGATTACGTCGAAGAAAGGGTGAAGATTCCCGGCCTGGAAAGCGGAAAGTAAACCCGGCACCCGGCCAGCTTCGATCGAGTTATAACCAGGCTGGAATAAAACCGATTTCTTCAGTGGTTTGCTTGCTAGAATAAGTGGTTTGCTTTAAGTTTTATTTGTCTGACATATGATAAATGCACGATTTTGGGGGTAAGTGATGAGTTTCACCTTCAAGAAACTGGAAAGGAGCCAGAAGCCCCTGCAGGTGGCCAACCAGTTAGTCGAGGCCATCAGAGAAGGTGATTTTGAACAGGGTGACAAGTTACCGACGGAGCAGGAAATTGCGGAAAGAACCGGCGTGAGTCGGGCTTCCGTCAGGGAGGCTTTATCGGCACTGCGGCTCGGAGGGTTGATCCGAACTGAGGTCGGTAAGGGCACCTTTGTCGAGCACGTGCCGAAAGTGGATGATCTCAGGGACAGGATACTAAACATTCTGGTTGATAACCCGAAGCCACTTGAGCTTCAGGAGGCCAGGTCGGCATTTGAAGTTGGCGTCGTGGAAATTGCGACGCGTAAATTCTCCGGGGAAGACGACGAGAAAATGGCTCAGGTTCTGGATAAAATGAAGTCATCCGCCGAGCGGGACGAATACGAGCGGTTTCTGGACCTCCATCAACAGTTTCACCTTGGCATCGCTCGTGCGGCTCGAAATAAGGTCATCGAGGATACCATGAAGCACTTTCGGGAAATAATGAACGACCGGATGTGGCGCGAGCTGGAGAAGTCTCATTACCTGCCGGATAAGAGGAACTACCTCCTGGAATCACACCGAATCCACCGCGGGGTCTACTCCGCGATGGTCGATAAGGACCCGGAACTTGCCAGAAAAAGACTTAAGAACCACTTTGATAAGTACGCCTGACTGTATTTAAGCTTTCATGAACTCTGAACTGATAGCGCCAAGCAAGACACAAAATCTAAATAAAGGGGAGAAGCGTTAATGTTAACCGAAGAAGAAAAGCGTAAACTGTACCATAAGGCTTTACACGTCCTGAAGCAGGTCGGCGTGGAGATCAGGAACGAGGAAGCTCTTGCTCTTCTCGATGGAGCAGGGGCCGATATATCCGGCCAGAGAGTTTATCTGGAGCAACACCACGTGGAAGATGCCCTGGCCTCCGCACCGGAATACGTCCCAGTTTACGACCGGGATGGAAACCTCGCACTCGAGCTCGGGGGAGACGAAAACTACTTTGGGCCGGGCTCGGATAATCCAAATACGATAGATCTCGCTACGGGGGAACGAAGAAAGAGCACGCTGGACGACGTGAAGAACTTTAGCACCCTCGTCGACGGGCTTCCAAACATGGACTTCCTGATGAGCATGGCCCTGCCTTCCGACGTTCCAAATAGGATTGCCGACCTCTACCAGTTCCGGACCATGACGGTAAATAATTCCAAGCCGTTTGTCTTTACCTCGGCGGACAACAGAAATACCGAGCAGTTGATAGAGATGGCCATCGCGATCACGGGTGGAAGAAAAGAGTTAAAGAAGAAACCTTTCTTTATTCAGTATACAGAACCGACCAGTCCACTGGTTGGCACTGAAGACGCGCTGGGTCGGCTGCTTTTGTCCGCGGAATACGAGGTTCCGGCAACATATAC
>CAZNVA010000002.1:0-32935 GCA_964576335.1 uncultured Thermotogae bacterium
ATTCCCATCCCTTCTACCCCGAAGTCACTGACTATTCGTTCAAGGAAGGAGCCGTTCCCACAGCCAACGTCCAGGGCGACGTCTCCAGGCTCCAGAAGTTCCCTTAGTTCTTCGTATACCAGCCTGTGGCCAGCTGATTTAAAGCCCAAGCTATCATCCTCCGACAGCAGTTATTTTTATTTTTCTACTTCCATCAATCGGGCGAACCCGCGGAAGTATTCGTGGCTCTCGCGGAAAGTAAAGCCGGAGTTCTCCAGGATTTCTTTCCAGTCCCTCTCGAGGTAGTCGTAAGCGTACCTGCATTCAGCTATCTTAAAGGGCAGGCGCAAGTAAAAAGGGAGTTCCGCCAGGGTAAAATCACCGTAATCCAGGATGAAGAACTTGCCTCCAGGTTTTAAGGCCTTCTTCACGTTTTTTAGGGTTCTTTCCCGTGCGGAATGGGGTAATCCGTGAATTACAAATGAAGTAAAAACCCTGTCGAATTCGGATTCGTAGGGAAGTGGCTTATCAATTCTCCTGTTTTCTATCCTGATATTGGGAGTAGCGCCAAATTTCTCGCGAAACCGGGAAATTCCGTCTTCACTTATATCCAATCCGACGATCTCTCCGTCAGGCCCCAGATAACTCTTCATGAAACTCGCGTTATAGCCACCACCCGCACCGAGGTCCAATATTTTGTCTCCCGACTCTATATTCATATCGGAAACCGCGCGGGCGATGAACTTCCGATATCGTCCAAGGGTTCCTACGTTGAGAAAGTACTCGTAGTACTTCGCCAGGATACCATTTATCTCCACGTGGGAGTCCGGATATAGCTTGGCCAAATCAGTTCACCGCCCTGTTCGGAATTTATATTTCCTTTGCAGCTTCGTAACCGGATTTTATCGCGTTCTCTGCCTTTGCTGGTTCTCTTGCATCACCGATTACCGTTGAAGGCACCGAAAGTTCGCTTTGGTCTATCGGATTGTGACTTTTCATCCCGGTAACGACGACGAATTCCTCCACACCTTCCCAGTGAAGTTCTTTACCGTCACTGGAAGCAAATACCTCGTTACCCTCAACTTTCTCGATATCGGTTTCCGTCGCTATCTCCACGTTATCCCGGTTTTTTAAGGATTTCAAGAGCTGTGCCTTTTCCAGACCAATCATGTTGCCTCCGATCTCGGGTAGAAGCTCCACGAGTATAACCTGGTTTTCGTTGCTTGCCAGTGCTTTCGTCGTCTCGACGCCGACGAGTCCGCCGCCAATCACCATGACTTTCTTTCCCTCGGGCATGTTTTCCTCCTGCAATACTTCGGCCCACAGATAATCCTCAAGTCCATCTATGTTCGGAAAGAAGGGGCGAGCACCGGTGGCGATAACCGCGTGATCGTAACCTTCCAAGTCTCCCTCGGCGGCTTCATCTCTGATGATTTCTACTTCCCGATCCTGTATTTCCTCTACGAAGTAATCAATTCCCCTCTGTAAAGGGTCCTTGCCCGGCGGGAGTGGTGCCAGGTTGAAGACCCCACCCAGCTCTTCCTTTTCGTAGAGAGTTACATTGTGCCCCCGTTCGTCGAGGGTTCTCGCTGCCGACATGCCGGCCAGACCTCCGCCGACAACTCCTACGTCTTTTGTCGCTTCCGAACTTTCCAGACCCTCGAAGTCCCTTACTTCGGGATTCATCAGGCAGCCGAGGCCCGAACCGGACTTTACACCGCCAAGGCAGCCGTCGGAACACGCCAGACAGGGGCGAATTCTCCCCTCAACTTTTCCCATGTACTTGCCCACGAAATCAGGGTCCGCCACCAGGCCACGACCGATTGCCAGAAAATCAGCCATCTCTGCCTCTTTTATCCTGTCGACGTCTTTCCTGCTGTTTATTCTCCCTACCGTGGTAACTGGGACCGAAAGCTGGTCCTTCAATGATTTGGCCATTTCCCAGGTTTCTCCTTTTGGAGTGAACATATGCTGGAAGTACCAGGGAGGGGTAGTGCAGACCGTACCGGCGGAAACGTGAATTCCCTCTGCTCCGTTTTCGACGAGCCCTCGGGCAAATTTTTTCGTTTCGGCGAACTTTATACCGCCGTCAATCATTTCGTCCCCGCTCACCCTGACCTGAATAGGTACCTCTACCGCCTCTGCGACTTCTCGAAGTACTTCAATACCAAACCTGGATCTGTTCTCGAAAGAGCCGCCGTAATTATCGTTTCTATCGTTTACTTTGGGCGAAAGGAATTGAGCCACGAGGTAACCGTGACCGAATTGAAGCTCGATGAGGTCGAAGCCCGCTTTTTCTGCTCGTACGGCCGCATCCCGGAATAGACTTTTTGCCTCTTCTATATCCTCTTGAGCCATTTTCTTCGGGGTGGCTCCCCCGTTCTCGCAGGCTTTATCCGTTGAGGATACGAAAAAATTATCGTCTATCTTCGGGTTCGCCATCCGGCCCGGATGGTTTAAATGAGCGATCGCGTTAGCCCCGTTTTGGTGAATTACTCCGGTTAACTCCTGGAGTCCGTCAAGCTTGTCGTCCGAATCAATACCCATCTGGGTCGGTAACTCTCGCAGCCCTCGATCCAGGTAAAATGGCTCGGGGATTACGCCACCCAGGTGGCTTGCCCGGCGGTCGTAAAATTCCAGATGTCGTTCCGTAACCCTGCCATTGCCCTCGTTATACCCGGTCTTTACTGGCGCCATTACGAACTCGTTTTTGAATTCTGTATCGCCGATCTTCAAACTCAGTACACCTCCCGGCGAATTCCTTTAGTTACACTATTGGTTAAATTTAAAAGATTAAAAGGGATGAGCAACAGTACTCAATCTCGCAAAAAACTAAAGTTATTTGCTAAGCTAAAGCTCTATTCCCCCGAAATCACCGATTTAAATTCTTCTACGATCCCTTTAAAGGATTGTGTGGCGTCGGATTCGGGGTAGGCTTTCACGAAAGGAACACCTTCATCGGCCGTCTGAACGATTCTCTGATCCAGCGGGATACTTCCAAGGAAATTCGCACCGAGTTCTTCGGCTGCCTTTTCCCCTCCACCCGATTTAAATATTTCGGTTTTCTCGCCACAGTGCGGGCAGACGAAACCACTCATATTCTCAACTATCCCCAGTACCGGAAGGTCCAGTTTACCGGAAAAGTTATAAGCCTTCCGGGAATCCAGCAGAGATAGGTCCTGAGGAGTTGTTACAACTATGGAACCATCGAGATCCTCCAGGACTTGAGCGATGGATAAGGGTTCGTCCCCTGTACCCGGCGGAAGGTCGATAATCAGGTATTCCAGTTCTCCCCAGTTTACGTCGCCGAGAAATTGCTTGATTGCCTTCATCTTCAGCGGGCCCCTCCAGACGACCGGAGAATCATCCGATGGAAGTGTGAAGCCGATAGACATGATCTTGAGGTTATCCAGCTTTGCGGGCTCGATGCTGTCCTCGGAACCCCCAAGCCTTTCCCCTTCTACTCCCATTATTTTTGGAATATCCGGACCGTGCAGGTCGGCATCAAGCAGACCGACGTTTTTCTCCGTCTCTTCGGCGAGCGAAGCTGCCAGGTTCGCCGATACGGTGCTTTTCCCGACGCCGCCTTTTCCGCTCATTACCACTAACGAATGTTCAACTCCCTCGAGTTCGATGCTTTCAACGCCGCTTTTTTCTCCCTGTTGTTTGCTTTGCCCGTTCATATTTCCTCCGTTGAGTTACTTGGTTCTCTTAAAGTTCTAACTCTAAATGACATTTAAATTTTTCGAAAAAAGGTTAAAAAATAATAGCTCATTAACTTTGACTTTCTTCGATCCGAAAAATTCTATCATATGCACATTTTGAATCAACCTTGATCTGGACTTCCCGATTTGATGAATAACGCGGTGTCGAAAAATTTTAAACGGGCAAAACCCGGAAGAAGAAACGAAAACTTATTCGTCTTCCTTCAGGTTTTCCTCTCTTCTCCATTCGTACCCGGGTTCTTCTTCCAGGACCTGGCCGCCCCTTTCCTCCTTTACGGGATATATCCCCAGTAGTGCAACCAGGATGGCGAGAGCCAGAAAAAATATCATGAATAGAGTCACGGCAATACCTGGGATAAAACCTATCCGGGCCCTTTTTACCGTCTCCGCTACTGACTCTATCTGAGTTGGATGGAGTATTAGCTTCATAAACCAGCCAAAAAATATTGTAGTAAAGATCCAGAGATATATTCTTCGAAGCCGGAGAGAAAGTGCCGTGAAGAAGGAGACTTTGAATTCGGGTTCTCTCAGATCCTGAGAAAGCACCTTCATCCATTCACTCCTTGGAAGAGACGTATCGGGATCCAGCAAGTTGGCGAAGAAATTTTCTTCGAGTAACCTCATTCGCGATCGCCAGACTTCGTGCATTTGATACCGGTTTGCTTCCAGCGTCAAAAGAGCCGAAGTAAGGGGAATTGTAACGAGAATCAAAGCAGGAGAACGAGCAGGAGAAGAAAAGGACCAGGAAATCATACCAGCAACCATTACAAGTGACCAGTAAGGAGTACGATCGAGCCGGTTGCGCCAGGTATTTACTCTCTGTATTTCTCCTCTGTAAAGGTGTATTAGAGCTGTTTCAATCTCGTCGTCCGAAATTTCCGGCTTTTTTTTATTCATTATCTATCTCTTGAATTTTAGTAAATCCGCATCAAAAGCGCAAAAAAACAAGGTTAAGGTCAAGTATATCCTCGGTTAACTTTAAACTGATGAACGATATTTACCACTACTCCCGCAAGCATCACTCCCGATACGAAGTAAAATGTTAATTTAAAGGAGAAAAATTCGATCAACGCGCCGGCGAGAAAAGGCAGCGGAGCAGTTAACGCGATGGTGGTGCCTCGTATTCCCGAATACGTTGGCCGTTTGTCCTCCGGAGCCAGTTCAAGTAGCTGGGTATTGAACCCGACCATTCGAGCATTTATGGCCGAGCCGGCTAGGACAAATACGACCGAATAGTATAAAGGACCAAATCTTGTTACACCTACTGCTATCAAAGGAGTGACACCAGCGACCAGCAAGCACAACAGTATAACTTTCTCCGCAGCTTCTTCCGCAACTTTACCCCAGAAAAAATTGGAGATTGCTCCACCGAAGACCCTCGCCATGAGATAGATACCGACGAAGCTTTCCGCTACGCCGGCAACTTCCTTAAAGTAAACGACGTAATAGGGAATAATCATGATGTGAAAGCCGGCCAGCACCCGCGTCATCAGAAAAACCCGAAAATCGTTATCGCTTTGTAGGATCGTGAAAACGTCGGAAAAGTAACTGGTCAGTTGTTTTCTATCTCCGGTTTCGCCGGCCGGTTCATTAATCAGCCAGAAACCAGCAAAACCTATCAGAAGAGCTATCCCCGAGAGCAGGAAAAGGATTCCGTAGTTCTGGGGGAAATCGAAGTAAAAGCCTTCGCCGAGGACGTAGCGAACCAGAAAACCGGTGCCAAAGGCCAGCAAGCTGCCAGTTATCTGTCTGGCTGCGTAAAACCTGGCCCGGTTGACGCCGGAAATTGCTTTGCCGATTATATCCGTAAGTGCAACTCCCCCCAGTGAACCGGCCAGTGAATATATCAACAGAAAGCTAAACAGAAGGGAGAGAACCAATGCCGGGTTGGATATTCCCCTCCAGGTGACGAGAAAACCAAAGAGGAACCACATGAAAGCCCTGATGAGAATGGCAGCGTAGAGAAAGGGCTTCTTTTTTGCCCTGGGCTCGACGTAGTTGGAAAAGAGGAGTTGTGGTAACCGGCCGGTACTGAAGTAAATTGACGGCAAAAGTGCGATCAAAAATTTTGAACCCGTAATCGAGCTGACGAAGGCGGGCAGTATTAGGTCGATATCGGCAAGGCGAGTGCTGGACCTGAGAAAAGTGCCGTGGATGACTCCGCCAATAAAGTTTCTCTTTTCTGATTCCTGTTCTTCTTTCATCTCTATAAAAATTACGCGGTCCCCTTCACTGAAACAAGTTAATATATTTAAAAACAGCTAAGTTGAGGGGGGATTTCGGAATTGGTCCGAAACGGTCTTGAACGCATAGTGTGCATATGATAATATAGGGTTGAGATAAACAACTACTTTCGAGGTGATTATCATGCCATACGGCGATAAAACAGGACCAAGAGGAGAAGGTCCAAGAACTGGAAGAGGTATGGGTTATTGCTCTGGCTTCAACTCCCCCGGATACACAAAAGGTACTCCGCGCGGGGGTGGCGGATTTGGAAGAGGTCCCGGTTTCGGACGTGGATTCGGTAGAGGTTTCGGATTCGGTAGAGGTTTCGCGGGGCGCGCCAATCCTGCCGGTTACTGGGGAGGGGCCAATTACGGTCAGACAGCCCAGTCGGAAGAAGAGGCCAAACAGTCGGAAAAGCAATACCTGGAAAACGAAATAGAAGCTCTCGAACAGGAACTGGAAGCAATGAAGAACCGCATGAGGGAGCTGGACGAAAAAGGCGAAAATCGAGGAGGTAATTAGATGAAGCTGGCCGTTACCGCAAAAGGAGACTCTCTGGATTCGGAGGTAGACCCGAAGTTCGGTCGCTGTTCTTACTTCTTGCTAGTGGACACTGAATCCATGGATTACGAATCGATCAAGAATTCAAGCAAAAGTGCCAGGGGTGGGGCCGGCGTTCAGGCAGCCGAAACGCTTTCACAAAATAACGTGGACGCACTCGCAACGGGAAACGTCGGACCGAATGCCTATAACGCACTCAGCTCGGCCGGAGTTGAGACTTTCACGGGAGCAAAAGGTACGGTAAAAGAAGCCGTGGAGGATTGTGTAGCCGGCGATCTCGTGGAAGCCAACGAACCCACTACTTCGGGTGGAGCCAACAAATAGTCAAAACGGGATGGTGAAACTATGAGGGTCTGTTTTCCTACGGAAGGTAATGGTGGAATCGACGGAAAAGTTGGAGAACATTTTGGAAGGGTGCCAACGTACACGATAGTAGATAGTGATACGGAAGACGTGGAAGTAATTCCAAACGAGAGTTCCCACAAAGGCGGAAGAGGCCTCCCGGCCGACCTGCTTGCCCAGGAAGGAGTAGACGTCATGGTTTGTTCCGGACTCGGGAGAAAGGCAATCAACCTTTTCGAGGATCACGGTATCGACGTTTACGTCGGTGCGGGTGGACGAGTCAAGGAAGCTCTGGAAGAATGGAAAAGCGACGAACTGCTGTCTGCTTCCGAATCCGACGCCTGCGAACGCCACGAGTTCCGTGGTAGCCACGACCACGATCACCATCACGGTTAATTTCGCTTATCTTTATTCAGGGGACTTTGAGGAGGTTAAATGGAGATAACAGTCTCGGCGGGCAAGGGCGGAACCGGTAAGACGACGGTGGCAACTAACCTGGCCCTTGCCCTGAAGGACGAATACGACGTAGAGTTCTTCGACTGTGACGTAGAGGAACCGGATGCAGGAATTTTTCTTAATCCGGAGAAGACCGAGGAGGAGGACGTAAATATACGGATCCCGGAAGTAAACGAGGATACCTGCACTCATTGCGGTAAGTGTTCGGACGCCTGTGAATTCAACGCGATCGCGACATTTGGCGAGAATACCCTGGTTTATCCGGAATTATGCCACGGTTGCGGTCTTTGCTCTCTGGTCTGTCCGGTGGACGCAATCACGGAGAAGGACAAAAAAATTGGGGTAATTCGAAAAGGTCAGGCAAAGCAAATAAGGTATTATGAGGGCGACCTGTCAATTGGAGAACCGATGGCTACCCCGATAATTCGTGAGTTAAAGAAGAAGACCGACGACGACGCTCTATCGATTCTTGATTCCCCTCCCGGAACCGCCTGCCCGGTGATTGAAAGCCTGCACGGCAGTGACTTTGCGCTTTTGGTTACGGAACCAACCCCGTTTGGACTGCACGATTTAAAACTCTCGGTTGACGTGGCGAGGGAAATCGGAGTCGACGTCGGAGTGGTTATAAACAGGGACGGGATCGGAGACGAAAACGTAGAACAGTACTGCGAAGCCGAAGATATACCCGTACTGATGAAGATCCCAGACGACAGGGAGATTGCTGAATACTACTCTAATGGGCTTCCCTTTTCCGAACACATGGGGGGCTGGAAGGAAAAGTTTTTGGCACTTTACGAAAAAATCGAGGAACTGGTAAAAAGGCCTGAGGCAAAAACGATCGGAACTGGCTCGGTCGAGACCGATATTGGGGGCGGGAATTAAGCGATGAAACAACTACTTGTAATCAGCGGGAAGGGGGGAACGGGAAAGACCACCCTGGTTTCCGCCTTTTCCAGTCTGGCGGACGAAAAAGTGATTTCCGATTGCGACGTGGACGCGGCGGACTTACACCTGGTTCTTGACCCTGAGATAGGATCGCGGGAGGAATTTTACGGGGACAAGGAAGCGATAAAGGACGACGAGAAATGTACAGATTGCGGAATCTGCCGGGAATACTGCAGGTTTGATGCCATAGACGAAAATTTCGAAATCGACCCCTATCGCTGTGAAGGCTGTGGCGTCTGTGCCCACGTCTGCCCCGAGGACGCAATTCGGATGGAGGATACGTTGTCGGGATATTCCTACGAATCCGAGACCGAGTTCGGAAAGCTGGTTCACGGGGAGCTACGAGCCGGGGAAGAAACTTCGGGCAAATTAGTCACTGAAATCAAGGAAAAGGCAGTGGGCGTTGCCGAAAGAGAAGGTGAGCAACTTATCATAATTGATGGCTCACCGGGTACAGGGTGTCCGGTTATTGCCTCTCTTGCTGATGTGGACCTCGCCCTTATCGTCACGGAGCCAACTCTTTCCGGTTTAAACGATCTCAAGCGAGTTATACAGCTTTCGGAGAACTTCGAGATAGAGCCAGCGGTCGTAATCAACAAGTACGATTTAAACGAAGATATGGTCGAAAAAATTGAAGCCTATGCCGGGGATAACGGTATTCCGGTCATGGGTAAAATACCGTACGACCCGAATGTTACCCGGGCCATGGTTCAGGGTAAAAGCATAGTAGAATACGATGATGGCGGCGCAGCGGCAAAAATAGTTGAAGTATGGGAAAAGGTACAGGCAAAGTTTGACGCCATTCCTGTCTGATTAACCGGCGTCCAGGAGGCAAGTCAATGAGTGAAGTAAGACTAACCGATATTTACGATAACGTGAGTTTAAAACGGGGTATCATCCCCGGATGGGGCTTCTCGGCACTTCTTTCCGGCCCCGGCTTTGAGTTGCTCTTCGATACGGGAGCGGACGTAAAAATACTCAAGGACAACATGGAATTGCTGGAAGTATCACCCAACAGCCTTGACGGGATATTTCTCTCACATCCGCACTGTGACCACGTGGGTGGCCTATCGGCGATCCTGCGGAAAAACCCGGATCTCAAGGTTTATTTGACTGAAGCCTTCCCCGGGGTGTTAAAGGACAAAATAAAGGATTACGGAGCAAAACTCGTGGAGCTTAACGAACCAGGAGAAATACTTCCCAATGTGCATTCGACGGGTGAAATCAAGGGTGATTACAGGGGCAACGATTTACCCGAGCAGAGCTTAATTATATCCACCGGGAATGGTCCTGTAGTGGTATCTGGCTGTGCCCATCCGGGTATCAGCGTCATAGTGAAAAAAGCCAGTAAAATCATGGCAGAGCCACCTTACCTGGTGGCGGGTGGCTTCCATCTGGGTTCGAGTGAAGCGGGGCAGATCAGGAACGTAATTGAAGAATTTCAAAGCCAGTCCGTCGAGAAGCTCGCTCCGACTCACTGTACTGGCGACCGGGCAACTGCAATGATGCAAGAGGCTTACGGCGATGATTGCCTCAAGTTGGGAGCGGGACAGGTTATTGAAGTCTAATTCGGCTTGCTTACCTTTATTTCTATAGTTTGAAAGATGGCGGGGCAGCCACTAGAATAGGGCAGAAGAGGTGGAAGTCATGGAGAGAGTTCGTGTAAAAGCTTTACTGGTTGATACTTCAAACAACGCACCAGTTGTCCTGCTCGAGGGCGAAGAGGACCGCAAGGTGATGCCAATCTGGATAGGCCAGAACGAGGCACTGGCTATTTCTCTGAAACTTCAGGAAAAAGAATTCGAAAGACCGCTGACGCACGACCTGCTGAAATCAGTGCTGGACAAGCTAAATCGGGAGCTTGAACGTGTGGTAATAGATGACCTGAGCAACAAAACTTACTACGCCACGCTCGTCCTTAAAGGTCCCGAGGAAGAAGAACTGAAAGTGGACTCGCGCCCGTCGGATTCCATCGCACTTGCCCTCCGCACCAATAGCCCCATTTTCGTTGACGAGGAAATTTTCGAGGACGTGGCCATGGAATCACCGTTTGACGAGGAAATAGAAGACGAAGAGGCCGGTGAAGAATTTGAGGACTTCCTCGATCAACAGATGGAGCTCAGAAAATTCAAAGAGTTCACCGACGATAACTAAACTCACCTTTAGGGCTACCGGGACCGGAAAGATATGTCAGATAAAGAGAGGCTGGACGTACTGCTCCGGGACAGGGAAATCTGTAAAAGCAGAGAAAAAGCAAAAAGGGAGATAATGGCTGGCAACGTATACGTTGATGGCCAGCTGGAGGACAAACCCGGCACTAGAGTGGCGAAAGGAGCAGATATAGATCTGAGGGGAAGGGAGCAAAAGTACGTTAGCCGTGGCGGCAAAAAGCTTGAAGGGGCGCTCGAGGAATTTGATGTAGAGGTTGACGGCTTTACCGCCCTGGATATCGGTGCATCCACTGGTGGTTTTACCGACTGCCTGCTCCAGAACGGTGCCCGAAAGGTCTGGGCTCTGGACGTAGGTAAAGGTCAGCTGGATTGGGGGCTCAGGCAGGACGAACGAGTAATTCCGATGGAAGACGTTAATGCCCGCTACCTTGAGCCAGAGGAAATAGGTACGAAGGTGGATTTGGTTACAATTGACGTATCCTTTATTTCCCTGGAATTAATCCTCCCTCCGGCAAAAAACGTTCTCAAACCGAACGGGAAAATGGTTTCACTCGTTAAACCCCAGTTTGAAGCCGGGCCGGAGAGCGTGGAAAGCGGCGGCGTTGTAACTGACCCGGACGTTCACGTGGAAGTACTGGAAAACGTCAATGGCTTTGCCAGAGATAACGACCTCGCAGTTGTGGATTGCACTTACTCACGGATTCAGGGAAAATCCAGCAAGAATATCGAGTACCTGCTTCACCTTTCCAAAACAAAGGACGGCATTGATCCAGCTGTATTCCGGGAAGTCGTTACTTCGGCCCATGAGGACTTCCAGTCGAACTGATGATCAAAGTTGCCTTAACTGGCGGCATTGCCACCGGTAAGACGGTATTTCTCGAAGCCGTGGAGGGGGTCTCCGGAGTGAAAACCCTTCAGGCCGACGAACTGGCAAAAGAGGTTTACCGCCCGGAGAATCCACATTTCGACGAGGTAGTAGAAATTCTGGGACAGGAAGTTTTAACTGAAAACGGCACGATAGATCTTGCCAGAGTATCGAATAAAGTATTCCAGGACAGAGAACTTCTACAGGAAATTGAAAGGATCTCCCACCCTTACGTAAGGGAAAGGATTGCAGAACTATCAACCCGGTTCGAAAGAGAAGGAGCTTCCCTTCTGATCGTGGAAATACCACTTTTCTTCCAATCTTCGGAAGTTGACCGGGAGGAATTTGACTACGTAGTGTTGCTCGCGCTGGAACACGACACGCAGGTGAAGAGGCTGGTGGAAAGGGATAACCTGAGTCGCTCCCGGGCGGAAGAGAGAATAAAAACCCAATCACTGCCCGAAAGTGCCGCCGAAGAAGCTGACTACATCATTAAAACCGATTCCAGCCCGGAGAATACGAGAAAAGAAGCCAGACGGGTGATCGGGGAGATCCTAAATTAACCCCTTTTCCCGGCACAAATCCCGCAGGTATTCCATGTCGTTGTACTCTATCCATTGGCCCCCGACTACCTGGTATCGTTCATGGCCCTTACCCGCTACCAGCAGGGATTCTCCGGAATTAAGCTTTTCAACCGCGCTTTCGATTGCCTTTTTTCTGTCCGGAATGATAGAGAGCAGGGAACTGTCTTCGATCCCCTCGGCTATTTCGTTCAGTATCTCCCACCGGTCTTCCTTTTTGGGGTTATCGTCAGTTATGTAAACCCTATCGGCGTATTCTTCCGCAACACTTCCCATCTCGGGCCTTTTTCCCCTGTCGCTTTCTCCCCCGCAGCCAAAAACTACCGAGACCGTATCGTAAAGCCGCTTTAATCCCGAGAGAGCATTCTCCAGAGCTCCTGAATTGTGGGCAAAGTCGACGTAGACGTCCGCCCCGTTTGCAAGTTCCAGTTTTTCCATGCGGCCCGAAAGTGGACCGGCTCCAGCCAACCTCTCCGTTATTTTCGCTAGCTTGACCCCTTTTACCAAACCTACGGTAATTGCAGCCAGTGAGTTGTATACGTTGTATTTTCCGAATAGGTTCAGGTCGACTCTGGAATTGCCCCACGGGGACCTTACATCGAAACTCAACCCTGAGGTATTTACCTGTACTTTCCTTGCCGTTACGTCCGAATCATCCCCAAGCCCGTACCTGATCGGTTTAGCTTCCGTAATACTCTCCAATTCCTCCGAAAATTCCTGGTCCCCGTTCAATACAGCGGTCCCATCAGGAGTTAGATAAGAAAAAAGCAGGCTTTTCTTGTTTTTGTATTCTTCCATAGTTTCGTGGTAGTCCAGGTGGTCCCGGGTAATATTTGTAAAGACCCCGACGTCGAAATCAACTGCCGAGACTCGCCCCATGCTCAGACCGTGCGAGCTAACTTCCAGGACCAAGTTTTCCTTGCCCCTGGCTCGCGTGCTAGCAGCTGCTTCGTGAATACGTGGAGCTTCCGGTGTCGTAACTGGTTCAGGGTTTCCCGGCTGGTCGAGGTTTGTAATCGTGCTGATCGTCTCGCTTTCCCCTTTTCCAAAAACCTTGTTGATCAGGTGAACCGTGGTAGTCTTTCCATTCGTACCCGTGACACCCACTGTAAAGAGGTTAGATGTCGGTGCGCCGTAAAACTTGTGGCTGGCCGATGATAGAGCTCTCCTGCTATTTCTCACCTTTACGTAAGGTACGGAAAGGGATTCCACGGAACTGTAACTTTTCTCGCCAATTACTGCAGCTGCTCCCGCTTTAGCAGCGTTTTTTACGTAATCGTGTCCGTCGAAGTTTTCCCCTTCGACTGCGATGAATAAATCACCGCCCTTCACATTCCTGGAATCATGGGTTATTCCCGACAGAACGAGTTCTGTTTGACCGTAAACTTTTTCGTGATCCAGTTCTTTGATTAGTTCATCAAGATTCATTTTCATGTTTTCCGACCTCGTAGAGGTAAATAGGATGTCCCTGTTCGTTGACTTCTTCCTGCAATGGTTTCCAGCCAGGTAACTTATGGTAATAGGAGACTATACGAGTACCTTCGTCAAGTTCCTGGAGGAATTTATTGGCCAGTTTTTCGTTTGCTGCGCCCGACAAAAATATCAGTACGCCATCCGTACCGGAGACGTCCTTTTTGTACATATCCCCGGGCGACAGTCTCGCCCGGGGATATGTTCCCGATATCATTACTCGCAACCAGGAAAAGGCGACCCGAAGTGGATCTATCTCTACTCCGGTTGCGCGGAGATCAAAATCTTTTACCGCCGCCGTGAGCGTCCTGCCGTCCCCGCACCCGAGATCGAACACCAGGTCCCCGGCTTCTAGATCAAGTAATTCCAGCATCCGTTTAATTGTCTCGCTATCAGTCGGCTGCCACCAGGCGTCAAGTGTCAGATTCCAGCTGATCCAGGTAAGAGACGCGACCAGACTTACGGTTAAGCCGATAGAGAGGGGAGATATCTTAATTACCTCCGAAGGAAGATTTTGAGCTGTTTTTGGAACGACTGCAATGTTTGATTGAATTGCTGTTTGCTGGCGGAGGGGGTGGGATTCGAACCCACGGAGCCAGGAAGGCTCTCCGGTTTTCAAGACCGGTGGTTTTGTCCACTCGCCCACCCCTCCGAGAAAGTTAGGAAAGTTTAAGCCCTCTCGCGTTTACTGGCAAGGGGCTAAGAATTATCTTCCGTGTCCTCCGGCAGAGCTTCTTCCGGTAAATCCTCGTCTTCGACCTGGAGTTTTTGGACGTATATATCCACGTGATTTACTTTTAAGCCGGTTTTTTCTTCAATATCTTCCTTTATTTTTTTCTGCGTTTTTTTTGCCACCTCGTGCACCGGATAACCCTGTTTTACGGCAATTTTTAGAGTGATTGAAACTTCGTCTCCGTCGAAGTCAATCGTTACTCCTCTACGCTGGCTGCCAAATATTCTACCAATATCCTCGGTTACGGAGGATTTCTTCTGTCCCAGACCTTCTATCTGCGAGGCACCGCCGGCTACTACGGCAGTTACCACTTTTTCGGATACCGTGATCGTGCCTTTCTCATTCACCAGTCCGCCATCTATCTTCTGCCCTTCCAAATTTTCTTCTTCCGCCATATTCTTCACCTCACCATTATTATAGTCATAAAGTAGATCGGTTCACACTTTCAAGATAAACTTCACGCCTTAGAATGAGTTGCTGGGATATTCAAGAAAAAAACACGATCGTGACCCAAACTCTTCGATAATTTTATCCGTATTTAGTCTCTGAAAGATTAAAGGGTGGTTTTATGAATTATTTTTCTTTAAATACGTCGACCCAAAATTATTCCCATTCTTTCGGACCAGGGATAGAAATAGTATTTTGCAGCACTTAGAATAGGTTTTAGTCTCATCGTACCAACCAAACTAGAACGCAAGAGATTAAGTTAACCTGATTATTAAGATAGAGAACGGGAGGAAAAAATGTATATCGGGGTGGGAAGCACCAATCCGGTCAAGATCAAAGCCACTTCAGAAGGGTTTGAACTGGTGGGCGTTGAGCCCGATATAGTAGAATTCGACGTCGATTCTGGAGTTTCCGACCAACCGACTTCCGACCGGGAAGCAA
Organism: uncultured Thermotogae bacterium; assembly: GCA_964576335.1. GTDB lineage: Bacteria > Bipolaricaulota > Bipolaricaulia > M55B111 > M55B111 > JAGXLP01. The sequence continues at coordinate 14,943 of CAZNVA010000002.1, forward strand.
TTACAGGAGCAAAAAACAGGGCGGAAAGAGTCAGGGATATAGATGATTTTGCCTTTAGCGTCGGAGTCGAGGGTTCAGTGAGCGATTCGGATTTCGGCATGTTTCTTACTGGTTGGGCTTATCTGGTAGACGAAGCCGGGGAAGAATACATCGGAGGTGGCGGAAGGCTGGAATTACCGAAATCGGTGGCGGACAGGATCCGGAAAGGAGAAGAGCTCGGTCCGATCATGGATGAAATTACTGATAGGGAAGAAGTAAAAAAGGGCCCGGGAGCTATAGGGATATTTACCGACGGCATAATCACCAGAAAGGATGCCTATCGAGATGCCCTTATCTTCGCCCTGGCTAAATTTTTAAACCCCGGGTTTTATGATTAATTCCCTAAAGAAACTTTCGAGGTAACCCGATTACGTCTCCGGGATCGAAACCACCCTCGTGAAATTGTTTTTGGCTTCTCATGAACCCCGCCCTATGAGACGGGGTTCTTCGATTCAATTTTCTCCACATAACTCAACGGACTCAACCACGCGAGGATAGAGCTTACACGGTTATTGGGACCTGTCCCCCATCTATTCCCGTTCGCCGTAAAGTTCCGTCAGTTTATGCAGGAACTCCTTTGTCCGGCTATGTTCGGGGTTGTTGAAGAACTGCGTTGGCGTACCCTGTTCAATGATTTTTCCGCCTTCCATGAAAATGATTTCGTCAGAAACGGAATTGGCGAAACCCATTTCGTGTGTCACTACGAGCATGGTCAGGCCCGACTCAGCCAGGTCCTTCATTACCTCCAGCACCTCACCTATTAACTCCGGATCGAGGGCCGAGGTCGGTTCGTCAAAAAGTATTATCTTTGGTTCCATGGCCAGCGCCCTGGCGATTCCAACCCTCTGCTTTTGGCCACCCGATAGCTGGGCAGGATAAGAGTCTGCCTGATCGGACAACCCAACTCTCTCCAGTTCCATCTGACCGGTATCCTTCGCCTTTTCCTTGTCAAAACCTTTCACCTTTCGCAGTCCGAGAGTGACGTTACCAAGTGCGGTTAAGTGTTCGAACAGGTTGAAGTGCTGAAAGACCATTCCAATGTTCTGGCGAAACCTGTTTATATCTTTGGAACTGTCGGTCACTTCTTCACCTTCCAGCCAAACCTGACCCTGGTCCGGTTTAGTTAGCTGGTTGATACAGCGGAGCAAAGTACTTTTGCCCGTACCGGAAGGACCGATAATAACTTTGGTTTCTGCCTGATCCATGTCAAAGGAAACGCCTTTTAATACTTCTTCGTCACCGTACCTTTTATATACGTTTTCTACCGTTAGCAGATTGTCTTTGGCCATCTTTTCCTCCCAGGATGAATTGTGAAATACCCCATAAATATAAGAAATTTTATTGAAAATACCAATAGGGTTCTCGCTCCTGACCAAAAATGTCAAGTAATTCCAGCGGTTCATTGAAAGTCTTGAATATTCATACTTTATTTACAAAACTCCAGTAAATTTTTCATGTGTTCCACTAAAATTTGAGCCCCTTTTTAGCGTCGGGGTCGGAGATATTAAAATACGGCGGTTCGTTACCCATAGAACCAAAACTCTGCAGGGGTAAATTTCTGGTAACAGTAGGTTTTCTCTGGTTTTCTCAGTTCGCCGGTCACTTGAGGCTTGTTATTCGCTATTAGCCTGCAAAATTGTTTTATGAACCGTTATTATTACAAAAATAGATGATAATTCTGATGCCAACTCCTAGGAGTTATGGATAATTGCTTGTACGTAAACGGTATTGTTGCCGTTATTTATAAATAAAGCTGGGAGGTTCACATGAACAGAAGATTTAGGAGTTTCGTTGACGGAAAACTGGTCGGAGCTTTGGTATTGTTCATTTCACTTCAACTCTTACTTTCTTCCGGTGCAGCCCTGGGGTCGACAGGAGATAATTTTCTGGGGCTGGAAGGTATAGAAAAGGGAATGGAGGGAACCGGTAAAACGGTCGTAAAAGGAACTGAAATATCCACTTTCTCGGTAAAGGTAATTGACGTAATGGATGAACCGGGAAAACTTCAGGACTTCATTGTAATCCGTGCCAGCGGAAAGCCGATTGAAGAATCCGGTGGCGTTGCTCAGGGAATGAGCGGCAGCCCTGTTTACATAGACGGTAAGTTGATTGGTGCCTTAAGCAGGTCTGCTCTCTGGAGTAAGGACTCAAGTAACCCCATAGGACTGGTAACTCCCATAGAAACCATGCTGGATTTGTTCGACAACCAGGGTGCGGCGGGAGCCAGTATTCGATCGGAGGATACCAGAAGTTCCGTGGAAAACTCGCTTGAAGACCTTTTTCCAGGCAAGAACGTTGAAGTGCCCGGGGCAGGTGCTGAGAGAGGATCGGCTGGGAGTTCGGAGAGCGATGATTTAATATTTCGTAAATCCGTCACTCCCGTGATGCTCAGCGGGTTTTCTCAGGCTTCATTGAACGCCCTAAAAGAGGGTATAGAATCCGAGAACCCTGGCAGGGTTTACGATCCGCTTGCAACTGTCGGCGGTAGTTCGATTCAAAACCTGAGGGGTGGTCTTTCCCAGTACGATCTCGCCTTTCATAACCTGCAGGGCTCCGATAGCAACTCCGGCGAATCGATGGAGTTGCAGGCAGGCGGTCCGATGGGAGTTTCACTCGCCCGGGGTGACCTCTCCATAGGTGCACTTGGGACCGTTACCTACCGAGAAGAAGATAAGGTACTCGGTCTGGGTCACAGGTTTATCCTGAATGGAAGTTCGGATTTCCTGCTGACGAAAGCCAGCGTTCTCGATACCGTCAAGAGTTACAAGTCCCCATTTAAACTTGGTGACGTCTCAAAGACCGTCGGAACCGTAACTCAAGACAGAACTCAGGGTGTAATGGGTAAGGTAGGCCAAGAAACGGAGCTTTTTTCGACCAACCTCGATATTTCCGAAATGGGCACCAATGCCAGTGCGAGTTTCAATACGGAACTAGTAAAGACGAATAGCTTAATCGGTACCTTATCCTATTCGACAATCCGCGAGGCGATCAACAGGACCCTGAACAGAACCGGCCCGGGTACTGTGAAGGTTAATTACACAATTACCGGGGATAACATGCCCGAGCCCCTGGAAAGGACGGACGTATTCTTCTCTTACAACCAGGCTTCCTACCTGCCCTCGCTGCAGGTCGCTCTATTCATTGACGCATTAGCTCATAATCCCTTTAAGAACCCCAAACTAAATAACCTGGAAGCGGAAATTAACTTTGAAAGGAACATCAGGTCGGGTCAGATTACCTATTTTGCCACCGATAAAAGGAACTATACTGCCGGCGACCTTCTTGCCTATCAGGTTAAAGTACAGAACTACCGGGGTAAACTCGTGGAAAAAACCGGAGGTTTCCAGCTACCCAAGGACTTACCCCCCGGAAACTACGTCGTGGCAGTTTACGGAGGCCCAAGGCCGACAAACGTTGCTCCGCCCCAGACTCTGGAAAACTTCGAGGACTGGCTCGGCTACGTCAATAATCTGAAAAGTTACGAGAGCCTCTCCGTCGAACTGCTCAAGCCCTTCGAGGAAAGCGTGGTTCCAATGGCCGGTACGGGCTACATGTACGAATCAGCTGCCAGGGTTAGCAAGAAGTTCGATAACAGGGTGGTTTACGGTAGTCAGGCGATAGCCATAAACGTAATGGCCTCGAGTAGCAGCAACAATGGAGCCGAATCGGGTGAAGAATCCGGCGGTCAGTCTGAAGATCAGAACGGTTGATCGATGCTTGACCTGGAAGGTATTCTTGCGGCCACGGGCGGAGAACTTTATGACGAACGAGCTCGCGCGATCCGTGGATTCTCCATAGACACCAGAACTATTGCCGAGGGGGACGTTTTCGTCCCCCTCTCGGGCTCCCGGACGGATGGCCATCAATTCATCGAGGAAGCGTACGAAAAAGGAGCCGCCGCTTCCCTGGCGGAGTCAAAGGACTATCGGGAGGAGAGCCCGTTTAACCTCGTAGTTGTCGACGATACTGAACGAGCGCTTCTGGATATGGCTCACTATTACAGAAGTTCCTTTCAGATCCCTATTATCGGTGTGACCGGGAGCTGGGGCAAAACGACGACGAAGGAACTAATTGCTTCCATGCTGTCCACTTCGGGAACGGTTCATAAATCGCCGGGAAACTACAATACGGAATTCGGTCTGCCCCTCGCTTTGCTCGAAATGGAGCAAGGAGTCGATTACGCCGTATTTGAACTGGGACTTCAGTACCCGGGAGACGTTGAAAAGCTGAGCAAAGTTCTGGAACCGACAATGGGCCTGATTACTGCAGTCGGGAAGGTTCACCTCGGCAACTTTTCGGGAACCAGGGAAATCGCCCGGGAGAAGCTGGGAATAACTGCGGGAATGGACCGGGATGCCAAGCTGATCATCGGCGGGGATTACCCCACGCTTCTTGAAGAGGCGGAGAAGAAGTTTGATCTCGAACCGGTACTTTTCGGAACTCGTTCCGAAAATAGTCTGAGCTATCGTGGGGAAAAAATTCAAATTAAGGGTACCGACGGAATAGAGTTAACTGTCAACAGCGACTTGTGCCCTGATAGCTCCCCTTTCCCTTTTGTGCTTGAGTCGAAGCTAAATTCACGGGGAAACGCTCTCAACCTGCTTGGAGCCGTCGCCGTAGCACTTGAGCTCGGCCTGGCCCCCCGTGACTTGAAAAACCGGCAAAGAGTTGAACCAATCGATCAACGCCTTCAACCGATTGAAACCCCTCTGGGGACGGTAATAAACGATACTTACAATGCAAACCCGAGAGCTACCGAAAACGCCCTCAACTACCTGAGACGGATCGAGCCCTCAGGGGAAAAGGTATTCGTGTTCGGTGATATGATGGAACTAGGGGAAGAAGCCTACGAGTTGCATAGAAGTCTCGCCGGAGCAGTCCGGAGTGCGGGAGTTGACGTGGTATATTCCGTGGGCAATCATACTGGAGCTCTGGTTGAGCAGTTGAACCGAACGAGCCAGGCCGGGAAAGAAATTGAGGCAAAGTGGTTTGAGTCGAAGTCGGAATTGACGAGCCGCCTGGAGGACAGATTAACCGGCGGTGACAACTTATTGCTCGTAAAGGGTTCCCGGGAAATGGAGATGGAAAAGATAGTTTCCTTCCTGGAGCAGGAGAAAAAGCACTAACAATTGGGGGTTAAAATGGGAGTTGAAACGGTGGAGATAAACGTCCACGTAGGTTCAGATAGCAAGATGGAAAAAATTACTGAAGAAATTGCCAGGATAGTTCGTGGTTCAAGTATCGAAGAAGGTAGCGTGAACATTTTCGTGCCCGGGGCGACGGGATCAATTAGCACCGTCGAATACGAACCGGGCTTAAGAGAGGACGTACCGGAAGCCCTGGAAAGGCTTGCCCCTGAGGATATACCTTACAAGCACCACCAGACCTGGAACGACGATAACGGCCGCAGTCACGTTCGAGCGACCATCATGGGACCGGGTACCATGGTCCCCTTCGTAAATGGAAATATGAAGTTAGGCCAGTGGCAGGACATCGTCATACTCAATCACGACACCCGAGCCCGAGATAGAAAAATAATAGTTCAGTTAATAGGTGAATGAACTCAGCTGCTTTCCATGTAAGTAACTAAGTCGTCGAGTTCTCTTCGCGGCGAATCCCCGCTACTACCTTTGGTAGGGTAACCTACGGGTATTAGGGCCAGCGGTTTCTTGTTAGTGTCAAGGTCCTCTTTTACCTTTTCTTCGTTAAAAGCACCAATCCAGCAACTACCAAGGCCCAGTTCTACTGCGGCGAGTTGCAGGTAGGAAGCCGCAATAGTTCCATCCTGAACGGAGTAAAGTTCGCCCCTTTCCCCGTACTTTTCCGTAGAGCGCGCTGCATCCTGCAGGAATGCAAAAATTACAGGGGATTGTTCAATGAATTTCTGTCCATGTGCGTCTTCTGCCAGGGACTCTTTCAAGGAATCCTCTTTAATTACGAGGATTTCATACGCCTGCAGGTTACCGGCGGAGGGGGCTGAATTCGCAGCCTGAAGTAGTTTCTGGACTTCGTCCTTTTGTACTGGTCTTTCGGTAAAGGATCTAACTGATGTTCTCTTTTTTATCAAATTAAAAAAATTCATAATCTTCCACCTTTCCGGTGGTCTTGAAGGTTTTTAGTAAATTTAATCTAACAACATAAAATTATATACGACTTAATCCTATCTGCAAGGTAGATTCTGGCGGTTGCAGAGAGCATAATTTGTTTGAATCAATGCTGGGTTTATAATGTATCAATAAGGAGGATTTTTCCAGGCGGTTATTTGCGTGATTTTTATCAATCAGCAGAAAAAGCGGGGTGTAATACTTGGTTTCCCGAGATGAATTGAAAAAAATCGCAGTCGAAGGCGCAATGGAGTGGATAGAGTCCAATTACGAACTCGGTAATGGGTTGAGAATCGGAGTGGGATCTGGTTCCACTATAGCCCATTCATTCGATCTTATTGCCGAAAATAACGGTTTAACCGCAGTACCAACCTCAAAAGAAACCAGCAAGGAGTTAGCCCAGAGGGGCGTTAAAGTCCGGGAACTCGAAGATTTTTCCGGTCAGCTCGCCTTTGACATCGACGGTGCAGACGAAGTCGATCCCGGGCTGAATCTGATAAAAGGAGGTGGGGGCTGTCATTACCGGGAGAAAAAAGTAGCAAAGCGCTCGGACAAGCTGTTGATAGTCGTTGATGAGACCAAGCTGGTCGATTATCTTGGTCAGTCGTTCCCCTTACCCGTGGAAGTGGAACCGGAGCTGAAAGAAACCGTCCGGGAAGAGCTGAGGCGTTACGGGATTCCCGAATTGAGAAAGAGAGGCGGTGAACCGGTCAAAACTGACAATGCAAACCTAATAATAGACGTACAATTGAAAGAAAAATTGGAAGAGGCCGAACTCGAAGAGTGGGAATTCGAAATAAACGAAATCGAAGGTGTCGTAGAAAACGGTTTCTTCGTCGATAGAAATGCCGATCTAGTTTTCGTCGGTACGGAAAATGGAGCAAAAATTATGGGGGAAGATCAATAAGTGTCCAATCAATCCAGGAAGTGCGGCCTCATTGTGACAACCGGGGTGGAAGGGGACTTAGAGGTAGAAGAAAAACTCAACCGGGGGTTGGAAGAAAATACACTTGATATACTCGATCAAACCGAAGGCCTGTCCCGGTTGGATAGCAGGATACTGATTACCAACTCCAAACGACTGCTGGATACTGCTAAATCCCTTTATTCGGACCTGGAGGTACGTAAATCCGGCAAGAACTTTCATTTTGGTGAAAACCTTTATGAGGCCATTGAAGAATTTGACCTGGAAGAGGTTCTGTACGTTGGTGGTGGAAGTGCGACACTGCTTGGCAGGGAGGAATTGTCCGGCCTGGTAGAATTTTTGCGGGGGCACGAAGATAGTTCTATATCGAATAATTTTTATTCCGCTGATTTACTCGGTTTTACTCCGGCCACCCCTCTACTGGAGACGAAGCCACCGGAAAAGGATAACGAACTCGGTTGGCTAACTCGTGATGCCGGCTTAACCCCTTACGAACTCGATAGGAGCGCCAGAACCCTGCTGGACCTCGACTCCCCTGTGGACCTGCTTCCATTAAAACTTTCCGGGCGGACGGGCCCCAAACTATCCGAATACGTCGAGGCGCTTGATTGGGGTCAAACAAGAATCAAAGAAATTTTACCGCAATTTACCGATGAGAATTCCAGAATCGTTATTTACGGTAGGGTGGGGGCGAGTACTTTTTCACAACTGGAAAGCGAGGCCGCATGTCATATCAACCTATTTTCCGAGGGCAGGGGTAGTTACTCAGAACTCGGAACGGGTGGTTCAATTCCTGCACTGTGTGGTCATCTGTTAAGAGATCTCGGCCCCGAGGGTTTAATAGCGCGTCTGACCGATCAGGGGACTGGATTATTCCTCGATACCCGCGTACTGTTTGATTATCTGGGTCAGTGGCCATCGCGGCCGGAGCGCTTTTCTTCGGACCTTCTTGAACCGGAAGAAATCAAAACAACTTATTTGCGTAAATTGACTGAAGCTGCCCGGGAATCGGACAAGCCCGTAGTTCTTGGTGGGCATTCAATCGTATCGGGAGCCTTATATTTGCTCTCGAAAGAAGCCTGGAATCTCTCTGCACCCAAGAGCACGAACGTTCGTCCCATAAATTATAAATTGTAGCTAAAAGAGGTGAACCGGATGGAACTTATACCTGCGTGGTTATGGTTTATTGCCGGTTTAGGTTTTCTCGTGCTGGAGTTGACTACGGTAACCTTCTTTTTTGGTACCGTAGGGTTTGGTGCCTTAATTGCCAGCTTAGTTGATTTCCTGTTTCCGGGAGAAATCGGTAGTTTTATAGCGTTTGTCGCGGGTACCGGCCTTGCCGCTTACCTGGCCTGGAAGTTCGATATTTATAGCTCCGAGGGCGGTATAAAAACCGGTGCCGATAGGTTGATCAATGAACGCGGAACGGTCGAAGAAAGAATAGATCCGGCAAAGGGCGACGGAATAGTTGTTGTAAACGGTGAACGATGGCGGGCTGAATCCTCAAACGACGAGTTAATAGAAAAAGGCGAGACGGTTGAAGTGATGAGCATAGAAGGTACCTCTCTAGTTGTAGAACCCTGCGAAATGATCGAGCAGGGTGGTTCAAATAACCCAGAGGAGGGTTAATATGTCTCTAATAATAATTGCTGCGGCGATTGCGTTCGTTCTGGTATTTGGTTCCTGGGCGACCACGCTCGTGCGGCAGTACCAGAAGGGTTTGATGGAGACTTTTGGTAAGTACTCCAAGACGTACGAGCCTGGTCTTCACTTTATTTTCCCGTTTGTTCAGAAGGTACGAAAAATCGATATGAGGGAAAAAACGCTGGACGTACCGAGACAGGACGTAATTACCAAGGACAACGCTACGGTTACCGTAGATGCAATAGTTTACTACAAACCGACGGACGCCAAGAAGGTGGAGTACGAAGTTGAAGACTTCGAAAACGCGGCAGTTAGGTTGGCCCAAACGAACTTGAGAAGTGAAATCGGCGAAATGGACCTCGATCAGTCCCTTTCATCAAGGGAAAAGGTAAACTCCAAACTTTTAAATACGCTGGATAAGGAAACTGATAAATGGGGAGTCAGGGTAACCAAGGTAGAGATAAGAGAGATTACTCCTCCCGAGGACGTAAAGGACGCCATGGCACAGCAGCTCAAAGCGGAAAGGCGGAGGAGAGCCGAGGTACTCAAAGCTGAGGGAAGCAAGAAGGCGTCGATTCTCAAGGCAGAGGGAGGCAAACGGGCCGCAGTACTTGAAGCCGAAGGTGAAGCAAACGCAAGGAGAAAGAGAGCCGATGCCAAACGCTACGAATACATTACCGAGGCCGAAGGTGAAGCAAACGCAATTCAGGGAGTATTTGGAGCTTATCACAAAGGTAAACCAAACAACAAGATTTTAACATTGAAAGCTTACGAAGCCATGAAAGAGCTGGCCGATGGTAGAGCTTCAAAGCTGATTGTACCTTCCGGTACCGCTGACGTACTTGGCGCTGTAAGCAGTATAATGGGAGTTTCCGGTGACGGCGGCTTCCCCGACTACGAAGAAGGGGAATACGACGAAGAAGAGGCCGAAGGTCTGGTGGATGAGCTGTCCGATAAAGCTGAAAAGGCTAGAACGGAATTTGAGAAGAGGGCCGAAGAAATCGAAAAAGAGGCAGAGGAAAGAGCTGCGGAAGAACTGGAGGAAGGAGGGACTTAAATTTCCTTAACTGCCGTCCATAAATAAAAAACTGATGGTGACCTGGGGGCTGGTTATAGTTTTTCTTCCAGCAATTCCTGACGCCAGAGAAAATATATACTGATTAGAACGAAAAAGCCCCCAGATATCACCCAATAAGACGGGAATTCGTTGAAAAAAATGATTGCAAGGATCGAAGATCCTATCGGTTCGCCGAGAATGGTAACCCCAACCATGGAGGCCTTCACTTTACTCAATAGCCAGTTAAAAGCAGTGTGTCCCAACAAGGTCGGGACAATTGCCAGAAGTAGAAACAGAGAAAAGTTGTACGCGCTGTAGTTTAACAGAGGAATTCCGGCAACCGTTATAAATAGCAGGAGAAAAATAGAACTGATGCCGTAGACCATGAGAATGTAAGGGAGTATTTTTATTCTACTCCTTACCTCGCCGCCGATAAGAAAATACCCCGCGGCCATTGCGGCGCCGAGAAGTGCTAAAACGTCACCGACGAGTGCGAATTCCGAACCGTGAAAATCGCCAAAACCAATCAAAAAACTTCCGACTGCCGCGATCGACAAACCAATCAAAAAGTTTTTCGAAGGCTTCTTACCGAGAAAAGCGCTTTCAATCAAAACGATAAAAATGGGTTGTGTCGTCACGAGAACGACGGAACTGGCGACGCTTGTATGGCTGAGTGACGTTACCCAGAAGCCAAAGTGAACCGCAAGAAAAAAACCAGCTAAAAGCAGCAAAAGAAAGTCCTTTCTCGTAAGCTTCTTTAGCTCGGACAATACTTCACCCTGATAGGTGGAGTAGGCTAGAATCAAGATCGTGGCGAAAAACATCCGGTAGAAAGATATTACCAGTGGAGGGGCGGTTGACATTCTGATAAATATTGCGGCAAACGATACCGAGATCACGCCTCCAACCAGGACGGCAACCGTCTTTGGTTTGTATTGCATTGCCACCTCAAGTAAACTCGGGATCAGTTTAAGTCCCGAGATTGTCAATTCGACGTTTTTAATTCCAGAAACTCGGAGCTAAACGTTGTTCGAACCACTTTCAAATCAGTGTATGAGATTTTGTTTACGCTTACCACCCGATTTTAAGGTCGAATCCGTACCGGGTGGACAAATAATTGAAAAAAAATTCGGTTATGGCTAACATCTAACAAAAGTTGCGATACTCGTAAATAAAGGTATTTAGTTCTTCCAATTTCGTATCTTCATTAATGAAAAATAACAAGGGGGAAACCCATCAACAGAAACAGGACCGTTCGACTACTAGACGCTGGATGGGGACTGGCTGAGCCACAGGGTCTCGAATCCGTGAAGGTAGAGGAAGAGAGCTTCGCGACGGGAAACTCTTTTTACGATTACGACGCGGTATTCCTCGACCCCGGAAAGATAAGCTCGCTCTGGACTGACCACTTACGACCCCGAGGAGACGGCTCTTTCAAAAGCAATCCCCGGGAAGACGGAGGGTTAACCAGGGGTCTAAAAAATTTGATGCGGGCCCGCCGGGAAGAAATTAAGGAGCTGTTAAGCCATAACGGATCGGTTTTCTGCAAGCTAAGAAATCCGGGCAAGGCACTGACTGTTGTAAAGAAAGAAGAGAACGAAAGCATCGACAGTTATTCCTGGTTACCAATTAGCGAAGATCTGTATACAGCTCTGGCGGCGAGAATAAAAAACAGAAAAGGCGAGAGGCTGGAAATAAAGAGAAGAGAAACCCGGCTGGGCAGCTTTTTAGCTTCTTACAGGGAATTATTCTCCTATACTGCAACATTGAGCGGGAATCCTGAGCTGGAGCATTCCGCTCTGGAGCCGATTGCGGTAACTCCTTCCGGTGAAATCGCGAGTTTTGCCCTGAATACTAACGAGGGCAGTATATACTTCCTGCCCGCGGAGATGGAGCTGGATCAATCCGCACTGGACGAATTCATCGAAGTAACAGCAGGTCTTTTCGGTTTTCAGTTCCACGGCGGGCCGTCATGGCTGGATGAGTACGTTCTGGATGAGGAAAAGGCGCTGCGGTCGGAGGTCGAGGAGATCGAGGCAGAGATGTCCGAACTCGGCCGAAAAAAGGAGGAAAAACGAGAGGAGTTAAACACCGTTGCCGGTTTTAAGAGGTTGCTTGCCGCAAAATCGGAGTTCGAGCTGGAATCAATTTTGCGGGAAGTTCTTGCCGGACTTGGTTTTCGGACCGAAGACGCGAATTCAGGTATTGATCTTCTGGTTTCCTCGCCGGAAGGAGAAAGTTTTGCGCTGAAAGCGGGGGTAAATTGTGATGGTCCAATCGGGCTAGAGCCTTATCACGAGCTAGTCCGGGGAATCAACGACCTCAAGATTTACGAGAACGACGACCCGCAGGGAGTTCTTGTTGTTAACGGTTATTCCGGTAGTGACCCGGCCGAACGTCCGGACCAGGTAAAAGAAGAATTAGTGCACGGCTGTAATCTCTACGGTTTTACCCTGGTCACTTCAGCCGAACTCTTTGAAGCGATAAAAGGAGAGGAGGATCGAGAGGAAAAAGTGGCTGCGGTAAAAAAACTATTTGAGCAGGTTTAAATCTGAACCACCGAACTGGAGATAAATTCGTCGTTCCTTCCTGAATTTTTTTCGAACGCTGCTGGAGGTGTGAACCTTGAAACATATCGAGGATTATCGCGACATCGTTGGCGATAAGGTAATATCTCAGATTTTTCAGGAAAGCAGGTGTCTTTATGGGAAAAAGGTGCTTCACGTAAATTCGAGCTACCAGGGTGGCGGCGTGGCGGAGATTCTCGACCACCTCGTTCCCCTGATGAGCGATCTCGGGATCGAAGTTGACTGGAGAATACTCCACGGAAGCCACGACTTTTTCAACGTTACGAAGAAATTTCACAACGCGCTCCAGGGCGAGGATATCAACTTTTCTCAGCTCAAGAAGTCAGTTTATACCAGAACCAACAGAAGGTTCTCCAGTTATTCCCACGTAGATCACGACGTAGTGATAATTCACGACCCTCAACCCCTCCCCCTGATCCGTTACTTCAAGAAGCGTCAACCCTGGATCTGGAGGGCTCACATCGACCTCTCCAGCCCGAACCAGGAGGTCTGGGATTACCTGAAACAGTTCATAATCCGTTACGACAGGGGCGTATTTTCCGCTCAGGACTTCATTTCCAGTGACGTCAATATTGATTCTGAAGTCATTCACCCCTCCATCGACCCTCTGACCGTTAAGAACAAGGAGATAGACCAGGATACCATCGATAAATACATGGATAAATACGATATCCCTGACGATAAGCCAATAATAAGCCAGATATCGAGGTTCGATAAGTGGAAGGACCCCGAAGGAGTAATAGAGGTATTCGACAGGGTTAAAGAAGAGGTCGACTGCCGGCTCGTTTTACTGGGTTCCATGGCTATAGATGACCCGGAAGGGCCGGGGATCTACGAAAACGTAATGGAAAAGGCTTCCGGCAGGGACGATATAATTGTCATAAATAAGGAAAGCGATATACTCGTCAACGTAGTGCAGAGGGTTTCTTCGGTAATTTTACAGAAATCGCTGAAAGAGGGTTTTGGTTTGACCGTCACCGAAGCGCTATGGAAGGGTAGCCCGGTGGTTGCTTCCGACGTAGGCGGAATACCACTTCAGGTTGACGACGAGGAAACTGGTTTTCTCGTGAACCCCGAGGATTACGAAGCGGTAGCTGATAGAGTTGTGGAAATCCTCAAGAATCCTGAGTTGGGAGCAAAACTGGGTGGTAGTGCGCTCAGCCAGGTAAAGGAGCACTTCTTGATCACTCAACAGCTCTTGAGCTGGCTTAAAGTATTGAAGTCCACCATTAATTGCTGACTTCTGGAAGTCTTGAGGCCGGGTAAAAACCCTCAAGCCCTGAACGTCGTTTTTATAAAGCAAGCTGGTTTTCCCCGGTCAAATCTCGGGGTATCCGGCAATTGTAGGTGAAGCCTTATGGAACCTAAATCAAAAACTTTCCGAGTTGCAGTATTGCCCGTAATTGCAGTTGGTCTCCTGGCGGGAATTGGCTTCGCGGGGAACAAAATATGGAATAGAATCCAGCAAGACATATACAACCATCCCCGGGGAGAAGTCACTGGAAAGACGCCCCGGACTTACGAACTGGAGTACCAGGAGGTAAATTTCGATACCGGGAATGGTATACAGCTAAAAGGCTGGTACGTGCCCGGCAAAAAAGAGGCCGAATGTATTATTCTGGCTCCCGGTAAAGGTGGAAACCGCTGGAACGTATTGAATTACGCGCCTTTCCTGGTCGAAGCCGGGTTCAACGTTTTGCTGTTCGACCCCAGAAGCACGGGTCTGAGCGGCGGGAACAGGTACGGGTTTGGCTACTTTGAAAGCCAGGACCTGCAATACGCCGTAAGTTTTCTGGCAGAAGAGAAAAACGTCTCAGAATTTGCAGTACTTGGTCGTTCTGCCGGTGCTACCGCCGGTCTGCTCGCCGGACTGGAGGATTCGAGAATAGACGCCGTGGTCGCGGATAGCCCTTATGCCAACCTCCGTCTGGCCTCAAAGGATTTTGGGGACTATTCACAAAATCCCCTCTTGCAGACGTTCTTTCCGGTTTACATGTTTTCAGCGAAATTGGCTCTTGGGATAGATATTTACGAAAAAACAAACGCTCTCGAACGAATTAAAGAAATGGAGACGGCCGCGTACTTCATCCACGGTAAAGCGGACGAAGCCGTCGGACACCAGAACTCCGTCAAGTTATACGAGAGAAAGCCTTCGAAAAAACAACTCTGGTTGGTTTCGGAAACCGGTCACGTACAGGCTTACAAAAACCATCCAGAGGAATACGTGCAAGAAGTGGTTGATTTTTTCAACTCAAATATTTAGCTAAAACTCAAGACTGCTAACGCTGGTAGATTGCGTTAAACTTTATTTCGTTTTTTGCCCCCCGGATATTTGGTTCAGGAAATCTTAGGGTTACCTTCGCCACCATAAAGTTTTGTCTATAGAAACTAAGATTGGGCTCCGAGGTCCTGCCTGGATGATGCAAACCACGCCTTCAGGAGCTCGGCAGGATTGAGCTCAAGCCGGATTGGACGAACGCCGAAATCACTCCAACGACTATCGCCATAACTGCCATCTTGAGCCCCGATCTTATCATGCTTCGCCGCGAGAGTTTACCCATTACGACACCGACTAAGAGACCGAGCATTGCGGTCAAAGAGACGGCGATATAAATTGAAAGGTCCGGCGAAAAAAAGAAATAAGGAACCACGGGTACAAGTGCACCGAATACGGTGGCGAGCCCGTCGGCCAGGCTCTGTTTGTGAACTTCGTGTTTGCCATTGTCGTAAAGCTCCGTGTCCTCTATGTCGCCCCGCAACATCGCGTCCTTGATATCGTTGAGTTCGACCATTAGCTCTGTTTCGTAGGCAGTAAAAGCAGCAAATATATTGGAAAAACTATTAGCTAATCCGCCGGATATTCCTGCCGCTATTATGACTTCTGGGGTTGCACCTTGGGCTCCGATGACCACCCCAAGAGTAGAAAGCGTTCCATCCATCATGCCCCTGGTTGCTGCTTCGAGTTCTAAGTCTTCTAATTCCATTTAATTTTTCACACCCCTATGGAATTTGGACAAAAACCAGTTGTTTCATACCCAGGGCAAGCCCTTGGGCATTCTCAGTTATTATTGGTAATAAAAGGTAGAGTTTTTGAGTTAAATAACTACTTCTCTCCTCTTGCTCACTGGCACCTTTATCCAGAGCCTTATTTAGAAGGACTCAAAACCAAAAATTGATGAAGAAGTCACCTAGTTAGCGATCGAGAAGAAAGGTCCGTGTTATATCAATCCTGTGGGGTGGTAAGTTCTTTTACTATTGCCTTGCCGCATAGGACCTTATCAACTGAATGAACACTTCCTCCGAGTTGATCAATTACCTCTTCAACTTTATCGTAGTCAAGGTTGTCCCCTTCGAGAGTTACTTTGATGTTTTCTACTTCGTGGTCAATTTCGACCATGGACGAATTTACCCCGTCTACGCATTCCAGGTCTGCCAGATCGGAAGAGTATTTTATAACAGAAGGTTCGTGAGGCTTCATTATATCCAGCACCATTCTCCTTATTTTAGCCATTTCTTACGATCACCTTTTGGTAAAGGATTATATGCCCTGAAATATTAATCCAATTAGCCGCCAAATCAAACCTAAATGGCAAAAAGTTTGGAATCCGGTCCGGAAAAATTAATTCCCTCTGGAATAGTTTAATCTGTTTGATAACGTAACACTGTTATGTTATACTGAGCCCAATGATGACTGAAGACATGATTTCCAAGAAGAATATTCTGGAACGGACCGGAATTTCTTACGGTCAGTTCTACCGCTGGAAGAGAAAAGGCCTGATACCTGATGATTGGATAGTACACAGGTCGACACGAACGGGACAGGAGAGTTACCTGCCAAAAGCCAAGGTTCTGCAGCGCATAGAAAGAATCCAGTCTCTAAAGGATGATAACACTCTCAGTGAAATAGCGGACCTCCTTTCGCCAGAGATCGTTGAGAAAAAGTACGAAAGATCTTCACTGCAGGAACTGGATTGGCTCGATTCGGAATTGCTTTCTCTTTACGAGGAAATTGTCGGGTCCCGGAAGCACTTTCGGTTCGTCGATATTTTAAGCATGGAATTGATCTCCCGGTTAAGGAAATCCGGGTTCGACAGTGACTCCATATATCTCGCCATTCAGACTGTAAGTTCTCAACAGGGCGAAAGGTACTTTGATGAAGAATTAATTCTGGCGGAGCAAAGGCTGGAACCCGGAAACTCCCAGAAAAACCTTTCAAAATTTTGTTTGCTTGCCGGCGGTGAGGTAAAATTTGATAGAACGGTCGAGATCCTGGAGAAAATTGATCTCTCCGGAGTCGTCGAAAACATTAAGCTCAAATTGAGAGACCCAGGTCAACTTGAGAGGGATGTCAATGAAGTTTAACTTTAGCGGAGACTGGAAGTTTTTGTTGATAGCAGGAGGAGTGCTGTTAACTCTCTTCTTGCTGGCCGGGGCGCTGCTTAGTTCGATTTTTAGCCTCCTTGTCTGGTTATTTAAAGGTATTGGGGTCCTTCTTGGCTCGTTAGTTCGCTTTGCCTTTAGTTCCATATTTAACTTGATCATTGCAGGGGGAATTATCTACCTGCTGTACCGTGGATACGTTTACCTGAAAGAAAGAAAACTGGATACTGGTAACGCGAATGGAGTAGATTATTCCGATGAAGACTTCGAACGACGGGAGGATAACCATGAGTGGCAGTGAGCACCGGGATGATGCAGGAATAGCCGGATCCGGTAAGTTAGGAGGGGGCGAATACGGAGTTTTAAACATATCCGGTTCGGGCAGGGTGACCGGAGACGTGACGGCAAAAAACGTTTCCGTAGCCGGTTCGGGCAAATTTGACGGTTACCTGAAAGCCGAAAGGGTGGAAGTCACCGGGAAATGTGAAGTTGAGGAGAACCTGCACGCAGAGGAGCTAATTATCCGGGGAAACCTTAAAGTAAAGGGGAGTTTACGTTCCGGTGTTCTGCGTTCATACGGTGCGCTGGATGTTACTCACGGGATAAAATCCGAAGAAGTTTACTTTGCCGGTTCTTCCGAGGTGGATGGCGACGTCGAATGTGAAAGCTTTCAGTCCCGGGGTAGTTTCTCGATCAAGGGACTACTTTCCGCCGATACCGTAGATATCTGGCTTGGAAGCGAAAACAGTGCCCGAGAGATCGGCGGGGAGAAGATTGAAATCAGAAAAAAGGGAGTCTCAAAAGCAGTTGACGAGGAAAAGGTCAAAAGCGGCGTGAAAAGTGTCGAACGGGGGATGGAAAGACTCGGGGAAAGACTTGGCTTTGAGGTCTCCTTTGATGAAGAGAAGATCAGCAGCGGAGTAACGAAGTTAACGGAAAAGGTTGATAATTACATATCGGAACTGGGCAAAGGTTCTCTAAAATCCACTCTGATAGAAGGAGATATTCTTGAACTCGAAGGAGTTGAAGCCGAAACCGTAAGGGGAAACGACGTCTCGATCGGTGAGGATTGTTTGATTGATAAGGTAGAATTTTCCGATAAACTTGAAGTCAGCGAGGCGGCAGAAATCGGGGAAAGGGTAGAAATCTAGCACGTATCAGAGCAGAATAATTGGAAATAGATCCCGGTTAAATTAAAAAGGGATAATAAATGGGTTTTTTATTTGGTTCGATTTTTCAGCTTTTTTTGGCCGTTT
>CAZNVA010000002.1:33035-38239 GCA_964576335.1 uncultured Thermotogae bacterium
GGATAATAAATGGGTTTTTTATTTGGTTCGATTTTTCAGCTTTTTTTGGCCGTTTTTGTCATAGTTTTTGGGGTAATCGGGTTGATATTTGGTGCCCTGTTGAGCCTGGTTGAATTGCTGCTCGGGGGACCCTTTCTAATATTGCTGGTGGTTCTGGGTTTAATATTCTGGCAACCTTTAGTGTGGCTTGCCCTGTTGGTTTTCCTTTTCTTCCTTTTTCGGATAAACAAAAAGGAAAATTACGTCGATATTAGCAAGAAATGACTCTTTTTCTCCATGAAAATCCTTATATTTTCATAAGGTTTTGATTAAACGGAACCACAAACCTCCTTTCTCGGGAGAGCTGCCCCTCTGCCTGGCTTTATAACCTAAAAAGTTTGGTGGTGCCATGAACAAAAAAGAAAGGTTAAGCGAGTACGGCTTTGATCTTGAGGCTTACGAAAAGGCAAAGGAATACGAAAAAGAGAACCTGGCTTTGAATATTGCGGGTTCGGTTGTTTCTATCGGTGCTTTAGCTGGTTTTGCTTTTTTGGGCACGAAACCCCTGTTCAATCTCTTACAGGAATGGCCCGGTAACATCTGGGCAACAAGAGTAGTCTACATTCTTATATTTTCCGTAGGTTTTTTTCTGCTCGATCTCCCGACCGGTTGGCTTGGCTACAGAGTAGAAAAGCGTTATGGTCTTTCGAATCAGAGTCCTTCCGGCTGGTTGGAGGACAAACTTAAAGGTCTGGGCATCAACCTGACCCTATCCCTGGTTGGATTCCTTTTGCTTTTCTGGCTGCTCAACGCTACGGCAAACTGGTGGATTTTTATCTGGGCAATTACCACTGCGATAACTGTTTTTATACAATTCATAGCTCCGACAGTCATTATGCCGCTTTTCTACGATTTCGAACCAGTTGAGGACGTCGATTTAAAGGAAAAGCTGGAAAAACTGGCTGACAGGGCCGGACTGGACCTCGTGGGGGTCTTCAACATGAAAGCCAGCGAAAAGACCAGCAAGGGAATAGGAGCCCTCACCGGTATCGGTTCGAGCAGACGGATAATTCTTTCGGATACGATGCTCGATAACTTCAGCCAGGAAGAGATAGAATCGGTTATGGCACACGAAATGGGCCACCACAAGTACAACGATATCTGGATACTTCTGCTGGTACAGTCACTTTTCGCTTTACTGGGTTTTTACCTCATCGGGACGTTTTTGGAGCCGATGCTGGGGTTTTTCGGGCTCGGAAGCAACGTCTCCAGTTTGCCCGTAATTCTCGGGGCACTGGAACTACTGTTGTTTTTACTCTCACCGCTGCAGAACTGGCTTTCCCGGGTGAGGGAAAGAGTGGCCGACGGTTTCAGCCTGGAAATCTCCAGCGAGCCCGAGGCTCTCGGCAGGGCACTGGTAAAGCTGTCCCAGCAAAACCTGGGTAATCCTGCCCCACCACGCTGGGTGGAGTTGATTTTCCGCGACCACCCTTCCGGGTTAAGCAGGGTCAGGAGGGCCTACGAGTATGAAAGTTAAAGGCAGTTTTGGTTCAATTGGTTTTGAAGGGGAATTAGGGGGTAAGCAAGTGCTCAAGTGCAGGTACGTTTTTGTACTGCTGGCGTTAATTTCGGGGTTATTTGTCGCAAACGCCCCTACAAGCGCGGCCCCGGAACTGGCTTTCCCGGAAGGATCGCAGGTAGACCTGGGAACTACCACGGAGGGCCAGCTACTGCGGGGAAGTTTCACGATGGAAAACGTCGGGAACGAAGAGCTTAAAATAAAGAATTATATCGTCACCTGCGGTTGTCTGGAGCTAATTGAAAGAAAAAAACTGGCGCTGCCTCCGGGAGAATCGTTCAACCTGGAATTTGTTTTTGACACGAGCGACCTTGCGGGGAAAAAGGCCAAAAAAAGCATAATTGTTTTTTCTAACGCCAAAAACGCCCCGACCAGGTTATACGTTTCTACCAAAGTGAGAAGAAGAAAGGGTTACCAGGTCGATTCCCACGAAATAACCGAGGAATTCGACATCTTCGTCGATGTCAGATCCCCGGAAGCCTATGCAGCCAATCACATAATTGGTGCAATAAACGTTCCTGTATCCGAATTCTCGGACTGGCTACAAAACCTACCGGATGGAGTAACTCTATACCTTTATTCCGAGCACGGAGAAAAATCCGATCGGCTCGTCGAAAAGTTTGGAAGAAGCTCAAACCCCGAGTTGAAGAGCCTGATTGGGGGGTTCGTTCAGTGGAAACTGCAGCACGAAGATTACGTTAACCGGTAATTGGATGCCGAAATATTTGAAATAAAGCACAGGGCTGCTGGACCTACGATGTTTTTAAAGCCCTGCACCTGTGCGGGATGATTGACTGGAGGTAATGATTGGAATTAAAACGTACCGATAGTTACATCGAGTTGGCCGGGGATTTTAAGGTGTTAAGTTCCGCTCCGTTAAATGGAGGAGTGACAAACGCAAAAAGGATCGTAAATCACACTACAACTCCCGAGGAAGACGGGCCGATCGAGCGCTATTTTAGGAACCAATTATCCCTCTCCGAGCCTGAGCTCGAAGAAGTAGTCGGATTCCTAACGGCAGTGGATGTTCGAACCGGGTTCACGGGGGAAAGATCAGTTAATGAAGGTAAAATCGTAGTTGCTCTGACGGCCGGGGTAAACGATTCCCCCGAAGAGTCCGGACATCACACCATTAACGTCTTGCTTTATACTGACCTGGATCTGAGCCTTACGGGAATGGCGAACCTGTTTATCGTGATTACGGAAGCAAAAACCTCGGCATTAAGGAAGCTGGAAGTGCTCGGCGAAAACGGCCAGATTACCGGGACAGCAACCGATGCAATAGCCGTGGCCAAACCCAATACCGGAGGGCCGGGGGAAATTGACTTCACCGGAACCGGAACGGAATCGGGAAAGGTAGTTTACGAACTGGTGGAGACCGGAATTAGCGAAGCAATTAAGGACAATAACGGTTATAGACCAGATAGAAACATTTTGACGAGGCTCTCCGAGCGTGGAATTACCAGGGAGCAAATCGTATCGGCCGGTTTCGAGCTACTTGTGGGGAAAGAGGAAGAGGAAAGTTTAAGGAATAAGTTCATAAGCACTCTTGAGAAATACTCCACGGATCCGAACATCCATTTCCTCATCGCAGCTGGCTTTTACCTGGAGGAGGAAAAAGAACGGTTCGATCTGGATGGTGATCCGGGCCAGCTGGTTTCGGACGAACTTCTCGGGATGAATATAGCCGAATACATAGGGGGAAAGAACGCGATGTTTAATTTCGTCCGTTACGATAGAAAAAAGCCCGGGATACTGGGCAACTTACCACCTTTCCTCGATGACGTGGTTGGCGGACTGATTGCGGGCTGTATGACGGAAATTTTCGAAAAGTAGTTTTTCAGGGTTTTTATTGGTTTTGGTCTTTTCGGGGGCTACTCTTCCGGGCGCCGACGCTGGTCGATTTGGTAGTCTATTCGGACAAAGTCTCTTCAAATTCTGCAATATCCTCCGCCGCCTCACCTTTCTCTATTCCTTCTTCATCGATAATTTGTTCCTTCCAGGCACCCCTGCGGAACCAGAAGTAGGCGATAAACAACCCTGAAACGTTTGAGACGACGAATGCCCACCATATACCCACCCTGTCAAATAGACCCGAGAAGTAAATGGCCAGTGGATAACGGATGAGGCCAAGCATGATTATAACTATGGCAGCTGCTACCATTGTCTGACCCGCACCACGAAATCCGCCGGAGAAGACTCTTGCCCCGCCGACGAACCCAAACGTGAGCGAAATGTAGCGCAGGAACTCCGCTCCGACCTGAATGACTTCCTGATCCGGCGTAAAGAAGGATACAATGAATGGAGCCGTAAAGAAGACTACAACACCGAGTAGCGTCATTGCCACGAACATCACTTTTGATGCGAGGTAATTTGCTCGTTCGGCCCGGTCAAACCGCCTTGCGCCAATATTCTGGCCGGTCATCGTCTCCACGCTCCTGGAAACTGCCAGGGCTGGCAGAAAAACCGTAGAAAAAACCCGAATGCCTATTCCGTAACCGGCTACGACGCTTGTGGCAAAACCACCAACGACGGAAAGCAAAGCATTAACCGAGACTGCCCTGCCGGTCCCCTCGATGGACGCCGGAATTCCAATGTTAACAATCCTCTTAAAGAATTCGTAGTTCGGAGCCATATCCTTTAATTGTACCTTCAAACCTTTTTTCCCGGTGAACAGGATCCATAGCCCGACGACCAAACCGAGACCACGACAAAAGACGGTAGCAATCGCTGCGCCCTGAATACCGAGGGCCGGAAACCAGAGCCAGCCAAAGATTAAAAACGGGTCAATTATGATATTGAGAGTGACTGACAGAAGCATGATGAGCATCGGAGTAACCGTTTCGCCGTAGCCCCGCATCAAGGCAATAAAAACGGAAAAACCGAAAAGGGAAAAAAGACCGAGCGTGACGATTTCCAGGTAGCTAGTTGCCAGGGGGATTACGTCGGGAGCAGCACCCAGAAGTCGGAGTACCGGTTTAACGAGGAAAAAACCGCCCACTCCCAGAATGACAGCTACCAGCAAACTAAATACAAGGGTCTGGGATGCAGCGTATTCTGCCCTCTCTCTTTTGTTTGCTCCTTCGTACTGAGCGACCAGAACGCTTCCCGCTACGGCAACACCCATACCAAGAGAAATAAAAAGAAAGACTATCGGGTAAGAGAAGGTAATAGCCGCCAGGGCTTCCTTGCTCAGCCGCCCAACCCAGAACATGTCCGCCAGGTTATAAGCGGTTCTAAGCAGGTTCGTAATTATTACCGGTAAGGCAAGATAGAATAGCGGTTTTACCAGACTACCGGAAGTCAGGTTTATCTCTTCCTTGCTTTTGAATACGTTATCCAATTTCATTCGGCTTCTCACTCATTTATTAAAGATTTTTGATATGGATTAATTATGGAAGAGGCAAGCTTCGAGATCAATCGGTACCGACACAAATTGACAGAGGTAATTCCCCAAATGAGTTTAAAGAGGAGAGCTTTAAGAGAAGAATTATGACTCCAGCCCGGAAATCGTGATCGGGCTGGAGTGTACTCGAAAACTAAAGCCCTGCTTTATCGAGAATGGTTTCAGCTACTTCCTCACCCGACTCAAAAGGGAAGTCATCTTCAGTCAACAGGTCTCCGGCATCGGCGGCCTGAATTTCTA
>CAZNVA010000003.1:0-32953 GCA_964576335.1 uncultured Thermotogae bacterium
CGGCCTCTGCCATAAGCTTTGCTCCTATCAGTAGGAGGAGACAGGATTTCTAAAAACAACTAAACTTGTGGATCAATCAACCCGTATTGACCGTCGTCCCGATGGTAAATGATGTTTAATTTATCGTTACGAGAATTTTGAAAAACCAGGAATTCCTGTTTATAAGAGTCGAGCTGCATCGCGGCCTCATCCGGTGCCATCGGTTTTTTGACGTAGAGATCGGTTTTGATTATTTCTCTCTCGTTATCGTCTTCGGATTCGACCTCTTCCCCCTCTTTCGGGTCTATTTCTCCCCTGTGCTTGTCCTTTAGTTTTTCGTTGTATTTTTTTAGCTGCCTTTCCACCTTGTCCATCGCACTATCTATTGAGACGTACATGTCGTCGGACTCGGCGGACGCTTTGACTACTTTTTTATTGATCAAGTGAGCAAATACGGTAACGGACCTCCTCTCCTTTTCGACGTCCATCGTGATCTCCACGCTTATGATGCCGTCAAAGAATCTCTGCAGGTCCTCCGCCTTGGTAATTGCGTAATCCCTCAAGGGGTCGCTTTGCTCCATATGTCTTTCTTCTATTCTTACTTTCATTTGACTCACCTACGGTAAAATTATAGTAACTCATCAAATTTGCTAATTCAAAACAGCAGGGAACTAACTTCTGAATTGATTCTAAAGGTAGTCCCCACTCATCAAATCATTTGGGATCAGAGCCCGGTCAAAATGGTACCTGCCAAACCTGCCAAGCAGGGTAAAGCTCCTTTTTAGCTCTCTTTCCGAAACCTTCAACCGCCTCACCTGGTCCTGCGGCAGGGAACGAAGCCGCAAAAGTTTTTTTCTCAAACCCCCCGATATCTCCAGACCCTGATTACCTCCGTCTTCGGAACAAACCACGCCCCCGCTCTCGGGGGAAAACCGACTGGAACTTTCACCTTCCAGCGGTTTACCACACTCGACACACCTCTTTAGTTCGGGGCCGTACCCCATCAGCCGGAATAGCTTCAGGTAAAAGCCCAGCTCCAGCACCCTTACCTTTTTTTGATCAGAGTTGAGAGCAACAAGGGTGGTCCGGAAAAGGTCGAAAACGGCCCTTTCCACACCGCCTTCTTCTATCGTTTTATCTATGGTGCGAGCACTTCGCAGACCGGCATTGATGGCCTCGGGGTCAGTCCTCAGACCTTCCCAGGGGTTAACCAGTTCGGCCTCGCTGAAAAAATTCAGCCCCGAACCCTGGTAGTAAACGACTTCGGAATAGTTTAACAGGTCAAAGACCCCGCCAAATTTGCTCTCGGCCTTGCGAGCCCCTTTAGCTATGCCGGCAAACTTTCCCGTTTCCCGACCAAATAGAGTTACTATGTAGTCGCTATCCTTGAAATCTATTTTCTTGAGCACCAGGGCCCTGACCCTCTCTATTGCCATGCCTAACCGGCCAAACCTTGTTTAACCTTCGGGAGCCCCTTCGACTATCTTGACGCCGCTACTTGCACCGATCCGGGTCGCACCGGCATCGAGCATCTCAATCGCGGTTTCGTAGTCGCCAATTCCGCCTGCTGCTTTTACACCCATACCGTCCGATACTACCTGTCTCATCAACTTGACGTCCTCTATCGTCGCCCCACCTGAACCGAAACCGGTGGAAGTCTTGACGAAATCGGCGCCGCTTGCTTCGGCTATGATACAGCCGGCTCGTTTCTCGGGGTCTTCCAGCTCCGAGGTCTCAAGAATGACCTTTACCACTATATCTCGCGTGCTTTTCTCGGCGACGTCCGTCACGGCCATGATGTCCCTGGCAACCAGTTCGTAGTTCCCCTCCTTTAAAGCGGGAATATTTGCCACCATGTCCAGCTCGTCGGCCCCGTCCTCCAAGGCTACCTGAGCTTCAAAACCCTTTACTCCCTTCTTATGAGTGCCGTGAGGAAAACCAACTACGGTATCGATAAGAACTTCGCTCCCCTCCAGAAGTTCAGAAGCTATGGGGACATATATCGGTTCAACGCAGACGGAGGCGAATCCATACTCATTCGCCTCACTGCACACGCGCCGGACGTCCTCCTCGGTGGACGTAGCACCAAGGGTGGTATGGTCGATCTTTTTTGCCAGCCTGGAACCTTCCATTTTACCTCCTTTTTTTAACAAAAACTATAGGCTCAATCGCCCTCGGAACCCGTCAGAGATTCAACGGAATCCTCATTCCTGTTCCAATTCTTCGCTACCTTTACCTTCAGGTCGAGATAAACCTTATTCCCGAGTAACCTCTCCAGGTCCTGTCTGGCCCTTTTACCAATCTGTTTTATCTTTTCGCCGTTCTGACCGATTATGATCCCCTTCTGCGACCGCCTGACGACGAATATATCAACGTAAATCTCGGTCAGATCTTCGTCGTCCCTTTCCTCGAAGGACTTGGTCCGCGTTTCCACGGAATAGGGCAGCTCTTCATAGGTAAGTTCGTAAACCTTCTCCCGGACGATTTCCGACATCAGAAAGCTAAGTGGTTTGTCGGTGGTAGTGTCCTCCGGAAACAGCTTTCTCCCTTCCGGCAAATAGCTCACGATTTCGTCCAGGGCTATATCCACCCCATCTCCCGTCAGGGCGGAAATTGGGACGTACTCAGCAAAAACGTCCTCTTTTTCGTAAGCTTCAAGCGTCTCAGCAACCTCGGCCGGAGAGTAGATATCGACTTTGTTGACCAGCAGTATCGCCCTTTCCTCCTGACCGGCTATCTTCTTCAAATAAGGTTTTTCGTCCCCGGGAACCTCACCCCAGGGTTCAACCATGTAGAGCAGGAGATCCGATCCTTTTATCCCCTTCCTGGCCTCGTCGACAAGATAATCACCCAGCGAATTCTCGGGCTTATGGACTCCGGGGGTATCGAGAAATACCACCTGGGCATCCTCTCTGTCGTAAATACATTTGATGCGATTTCTCGTAGTTTGAGGCTTATCGGAAGTAATGGAGACCTTCTCTCCGATCACTCGATTGATAAGCGTAGACTTCCCTACGTTCGACTTTCCCAGTAAATGGACAAAACCTGATTTCAAAGTAATCAACTACCTCCATTTTTATTATAGTTAAGGTCGAAGCCATCTTCCAGCTCTCCAGTTGCAGGGGGCTCTTGTCGTGTAATTATTCGCCGGGTATAATGGTTTTTACGAATAAAGAATTGAGAGAACCAGGGTAGTACCCAGGAGCAATCAACATTGAAGTTATTTGCCAAGTCCTTTGCAAAAGTCAACCCCTATTTAAAAATTACGGGTCTGGAGGAAAACGGGTACCACGAACTGGAGCTCAGCTATTTAAGCGTAAACCTTGCAGACAGGCTCGAACTGGAGAGGGCACGGAAAGGAACTGTAAGAATTGCGACGGACGCTGAAATTCCGCGTGAGGACAACCTCTGTTTCAAGGTGGCCAAAAGTCTGCAAGAAACCTGTGATCCGGACGCTGGAGTAAAGATTACGCTGAACAAAGGTATCCCCATTGGAGGAGGGCTGGGAGGCGGAAGCTCGGATGCGGCTACCACCCTGATTGGGTTAAACCGTCTCTGGAACTGTGACCTGACTCGGGAGCAACTCGTGGAAATCGGGGGCGAATTTGGCGCCGATATCCCCTTCTTTTTTTACGGAGGATACTGTGTCGGGCGGGGGAGGGGAAACGAGGTCCAACCGCTAGTTAACCCATACAGCGATAGGCTAGTTCCAATCATTACACCGTCCTTTTCCCAGCTGACCGGAGAGGTCTATGCCAAATACGACGAGCTGGTAGGTCAAACCGGCAACAACTCCGGAATCACGAAAATGAACCCGGCGACCGACGTAAGAGAAAGAAGGGTCAGAAACGATCTTCAGGAACCGGCCATCCGATTAAACCCTGACCTGGATAAGTATCTCGACCTCCTTGAACGGATAACCGCAATCGAGACCTTTGGGGTCTCCGGCAGCGGTAGTTCTGTCTTTGGCGTCACGAAACCCGGAATCCGCCGAAAGCAGTTAAGGGCTGAAATCAAAAAAGGACTTGAAGGCCTAACCGGGAACCAGCAGCTGGAAATAACCCGACCGACCGAAAGTGGCCAGATCATTACAGAGGGTGAGTTATAATGCAGGTAACGATCGACGGGCCGGCGGGAGTCGGAAAGACGAGCGTCGGAAGAACCGTCGCCGAGGAGTTCTCACTCGTCTTTATCCAGTCCGGGCAACTTTACCGGGCGGTTGCGTACGGAAAAATCAACTCCCTCGACTACGAGAACTTGTCCCTCGAAAAGGGAGAGGGAGTAGAAGCGGTGCCTTTACTGGAAGGAAAACGGCTCACGGGCGAACTCCAGTCGGAAGAAATAGGGGAAGAAGCTTCAAAGCTGGCAAAGAAACCGGCGGTAAGGGACCTGGTCAACGAAATAATTTTGGAAATCGCCCGGGGAGAGAACGTCCTCGTGGAGGGGCGAGATATTGGAACCGAGGTGCTTCCCGGAGCGAGGGTAAAGGTCTTTCTTACTGCATCCGCCCATGAACGAGCAAAGAGGAGAAAAAAACAGCTTGATTCCGATCGAGAGCTTGAAGAGATTGAAGCGGGTATAACCCGGCGGGATGATCGTGACCAGACTAGGGAATTTGCTCCCCTGCGACCAGCGGACGACGCGGAAGTAATCGACACGACGGATCTTTCCCGGAAGGAGGTCGTGGACCGTGTTGCCCGAATGATTGAACGTGCCCGGGAAGGTTAAACGCTTCAAATCAAGCTATGAAAGAAAGGATAAAAGAATTCATACATAGACTGGTTTACGTATTTATATTGCTGGTGGTTTTTCTCGCGGTAAAGATCTTCTTCAAACTGGAGGTCGAGGGCAAGTCAAATATACCGGAGGAAACCGACGATGTTCTAATTACTTCTTCTCACACCAGTTACTGGGATCCTCCCCTGATCGGCCTTATTTTCGGCCCGATCCGCCAGGTTCACTTTATCGCCAGGAAGGGGTTATTGAGCAATCCGGTATTTCGTCTTCCGGTCAAGTGGTATTCCACTACCATAAACAGGGACAACTTTGGCAAAGAAGACCTGAAGAAAATGCTAATCGCTTTCAGAAAAAAAGGGCTTCTCTGTATTTTCCCCGAAGGCACTACTTCCGAGGGGTCGCCACCGAAAAGCGGTACAGTCAGACTGGCCGAAAAAACCAACAGAATATTCTTGCCGGTCAAAATAGAAGTCAAAAGGAGCCCCCTGGAATACCCCTTCTTCTCTACACCGGCCAGGCTAGTAATTGGAAGGCCGCTGGAACTTCAGGAACTCAAGCACGCAGCCCGGGAATCAAACCGGGTAAAGCAGGGTAAGGACGAGGAGCCGGGTTACCAGGATTTAACACTTGCCTTGATGGAAAAGATTAACGAACTCTGAAGACCACCGAAAATTTTGAATGCGTGCTAGAAAACCAATTTTATCTCATCTTGACTGTTGATTCAAAGAGGAAAAAGGGTTATCATATTGTAACTTATGGCAAAGTCGGTAGATCAATAAATTTAAGTCAAGTCGGATTTGTCAAAAACTAAATCAACAGGTGGTCGTTTGATGGAAGAAAAAATCAAGATGGAAGAAGCATTTGACGAAACTGATGTTAGGACTTACAGCCGGGGCGACACGATAAATGGTAGCGTCGTTCAGGTGGAAGACAAGGATATTCTGGTCGATATAGGCTACAAGTCCGAGGGTATTCTCCCGAAGACTGAACTTTCACCTTTCCGGGAAAGAGAAGAAATCGAACCGGGAGAAGAGGTCGAGGTCCTCGTTACGTACATAGACGAGGAAAAAGGCACGGTTTACGTGTCTGAAAAACAGGCCGCTTACGAAAGGAAAATCGGTGAACTGGAAGAAGCCTTTAAAAACGACGAAACTATAACCGGTACGATAACCGAAGAAGTAAAGAGCGCCGGTTACCACGTAAACGTGGATGGCATCCAGGCTTTCCTTCCGGGCTCCCATCTCGGTTCGGACATGCCGAGCGTTATTTCCGAACTCAAAGGGGAGGAGCTCAAGTTCAAAATTCTTGAATTGAGCCGAAAGAACCGGAATATCGTCGTATCTCGTCGGGAATACCTGAGCGAAGAAAGGGAAAAACAGATAGACGAAATATTCGACGAACTGGAAGTCGGAGATACCGTCGAAGGCGAAATAAAGTCCAAAGTGGACTTTGGTCTCTTTGTGGACATCGGAGGTTTTGAAGGTCTCGTACACCGATCCGAAATTAGCTGGAAGGACCTGCCCGCCCCTCCGGACGAGTACGAAGAAGGGGACACGGTCGAGGTTAAAGTCATTGACATGGATCGGGACGAGGAAAAGATATCGCTTTCGATAAAACGCCTGACACCGAACCCCTGGGAGGGCGTAGCTGAACGTTACCCCGTCGGAAAGACGGTTGAAGGAGAAGTCGTTTCAATTACTGACTTCGGTGCCTTTGTCGAACTGGAAGAGGACGTCGAAGGACTCATCCACATTTCCGAACTTTCCTGGGGTTACCCAGAAGACCCGCACGAGGTCATAGAGGTTGGAGAAACCGTTAAAGCCGAAGTTCTGGAAGTAGATGAAGAGGAACAGCGGATAAGCCTTTCCGCCAGAAAAGCGCAAAAAGACCCCTGGGAAAAGATCGAGGAAGAATACGAACCCGGTACTGAGGTCAGCGGCAAGGTAACAAAGGTGACGGACTTTGGCGCGTTCGTCCAGCTTGAGGAAGGCGTCGAAGGTCTGGTACATGTCTCCGAACTTTCCTGGGACCACGTAAACCACCCGAGCGACATGTTATCCGAGGGTGACAAGGTAAATACGCAGGTACTGGAAGTTGACAAAGGGGATAGAAGGATCAGCCTGAGCATCAAACAGGCTCAGAAGGACCCGTGGCACGAATTCCAGGACCTCTACTCCGTGGGATCAAAAGTCAAGGGAGAGATATCGGAGATCAAGGAGTTTGGAGCCTTCATCAAGATTACCAGCGACGTGGAAGGACTAATTCACGTCTCGGAACTCTCCAAGGACAAGGTTTCTGACCCCGAGGACGTCGTAGAAGTCGGAGAAGAGGTAGAAGCAAAGATAATAGGAATAAACGACGAGAAACGACAGGTCCGCCTCTCGATAAGAATCCTGGAAGAAGAAGAATCCGGAGAATCTCAGGAAAGCGATTCCGAGGACGAAGGCAGCGGTCACGAGACGATATCGATGCGGGAGCACCTGGAAGACAAGGGCTTTTAAACCCTGAATGTCCGGTACATTACCTTTACTCCCATTAATTGCCCTGGCATCCTATCTGATAGGTGCTATACCTTTCAGTTACGTTATCCCGAGGGTAATCCTGGGAACGGACATTAGACAGCATGGCTCCGGCAACCCCGGAGCCTCAAATGTCTCGCGGGTTTGCGGGAAGGGTTACGGTGGGCTTGCTCTCCTTCTGGACGTGGGAAAGGGAACTCTGGCAGCTCTTCTCGCTCAACAAACCGGTGTACCACTGGTACTGGGCCTTTTTGCAGTTCTTGGTCATATTTTCAACCCATTTCTCCGTTTTTCCGGAGGAAAAGGAGTGGCGACCTCCCTGGGAGTCATCAGTTTTATTTCCTGGCCGGCCGGTCTGGTATTTGTTATTATCTGGATTATCCTTTTTTCACTACGGAACATAGCGGGACTCAGTTCTCTGGCGGGCATTTCCTCCGTCCCGATAGTCTTTTACTTCACCGGTATAAGAGGTATCTTGCTCTGGGCAAGTATCGGGCTGGTTGGACTAATTTACTTTACGCACCGCGGGAATATTGTCAGGCTAATCAAGGGCGAGGAACGGAAGGTCTAAAACTCCGAGTTAGCGGAACTACTCTCGGAGATTATCAACATTGCCAGGGCATAAGAACTCTCGTGGGTTATGGAAAGATTTACCCGCCCCGGAACGGTTTGGGAATCCGAAACAAGCCTTAGCGCCGGTTCCCCGTTTTCCCGAGAAATAACTTCGATATCCCCCAGCGGTAATTTCTCGTCCGAGGCCTTGATGAAGGATTCCTTGGCAGCAAACCTGCCGGCCAGATGTTCGTACTTCCTCTTCTTTGGAAGGCAGTATTCAAGTTCTTTTTCAGTATATACTCTGGATAAAAACTTCTCTCCCCATTTCTCAACCATTTGCTCGATCCTTTCAACTGCAACCAGGTCCACACCTATTCCCCGAATAGCCATCCGATCTCTCCTCTCAAACCTTAAGCCGTTCCGCCTTGACGACGGATTCGAGGAGGCCAAGCGTCTCGTCCAGGTCCTCGTTGACCACCAGGTAGTCAAATTCCCGTATTCTATTTATCTCCTCTTCGGCCACTCGCAGCCTTTTTCGGATCGTCTCCGGGCTCTCCGCCCCCCGACCGGTAATTCTCCGCTCCAGTTCCCTCAGCGATGGAGGAGCCAAAAATATAAATACGGCCTCAAGCTCCGGATCACTTCTTAACTGTTCGGCCCCCTGAACGTCTATATCCAGGAAGGGGTCAAGCCCTTGTTCCCGTATTGCCGCGACTTCTTTCCTCGAGGTACCGTAGTAATCGCCGTAAATTTCGGCCCACTCCAGGAAGCCATCCCGGTCGCGCAGATCTTCGAACTCGGACTCACCGACAAAGTAGTAATCTTCCCCATGGCTTTCATCGGGCCTGGCTTCCCGCGTAGTGTGGGAGATCGAATAAGTTAGCCGGTCATCCTTCTCCAGCAGGCTTTCCATTAGGGTCGTTTTACCCACGCCGGAAGGGCCGGTAACGACGAAGAAAATACTCTCCCTTCTGTATTCCTCGTAACTTATTCTGTCACCCATTTAAACCACGCAACCCTCCGGGTTTTAGATTTTGAAAAGTATAAGGAAAGCGGTGCCGGCTGGTTCAGGCCAGATTCCGCGACTGCTCTTTGAACTTTTCCAGCGCTAGCTTCATTTCAATTACTTCTGCCTGAATTCCGCCATCCTTGGACTTTGCCCCGAGCGTATTTATCTCCCGCTGAAGCTCCTGGGTGATGAACTTGAGCTTTTTCCCGATGATTCCACCCTCTTTCAGCGTCTCCCTGGCCGATTCAACGTGGGTTCTTGCCCGGGATATTTCTTCATTGATGTCTACCTTGTCCGCGAACTTTGCGACTTCTTTTTCGAGTTCGCGCTTTTCCAGCTCAATGCCCTCGGCCATCAGGTCGTCGATTCTATCGCGGAGGTCGTGTTTGTACTGTCGTACTACTTCCGGAACCTCCTCTTCCGCCTGATCCAGCCGGTTATCGATATCATTCAGGTAATCAAACAGGTCCTCTCTGATCGCGTCGCCTTCCCTGGTCTGCGCCGACAGTACCTCTTCCGTAGCCTGACTCAGGGCCTCTTTTACCGTGGGCCAGGAATTTCGGTACGGAGTTTCCTGCTTGAGCAGGTCAAGTTCTATCAGCTCCTCCAATCCCGGCCGTTCGCTCAACCCGAGCTCGTCCGCCAGACCGGCCAGGCTATTAAAACTACCCTTGATCGCCTCTAGATCAAGTTCTTCTACCGAAAGCCCGCTACTTTCTTCAGTTTTAACCTTGACTTCTATTCGGCCGCGGGAAAAGGAATCGCCGACGAAACCTTCGACTTTGTGAGCAATCGCCTGAGCCTCCTTCAAGCCTCGAACCTTAATCGAAGTCCCGTCGTGGTTAAACGTCCTGATGATTACCTCGACGTCCCTGCCGTCCAGATCGGCTCTCCCTTCCCCGTAACCCGTCATCGAATGTACGGGGTTGGCCTCACTCAAATCCGATGGCACTGTAACCTACTACCTCCTCGCCGTAACCGGATACCTCGCCGGAGGTGGCGTATTTAAGTTCTTTTGGGCTCAGCTCGCGGCTGGCGGCAAAATTCATCAGCGCGGCGACGGCCCCGTATCCACAGATCGAAATTCCGTACTCGGATATTCGTTCGTAGAATTCCCCGACCTCCATGTCGACAATGGCATCAATTGCCCGCCTGTCCTTGTCCCTTGCTACTTCTTCTGGCTCGTAGTGAGAAAAATCCGTGCTGGCGACCACGAGAGTTCCCGTGGGGGCAACTTTCTCGATTGCCTTACCGACCTCCGCAGCTGTTTCCCTGCCCTGGTCCTTAACACAGATCGGTACGAAGGAAAAATCCGACCCCCAGAGACCCTGGAGGAAGGGTAACTGTACTTCCAGAGAGTGCTCCCGGGAAAATGGAGTAGTGCGGTTTTTTATTTTGGAACTACTTTCAAGTATTTCGTTTGCCAGCCCCTCGTCTATCTCGACGGTACCGAGAGGCGTGGCCCATCTTCCTTTTCTCGCGATTGCCACCGGCGGCCCGAAGCCGGAATGGTTGGTACCGATAATTATAACCGCGGAAGGCCTGCCAAACCCTGCAAGCCAGCTGTAAGCATGGGCCGCGACCGGACCGGAAAACTCGTAACCGGCATGGGGGGCAACTATCCCTCGATCCTCATCCAGTTCTCCTTCAACTGGAGCAGGAACCTCACCCGGGCCGTGCGAACCGGTGTAACAACTTTCAATGGTTTCCAGTAACTCGTCCCGCTCTTTCGGATAGAACTTACCCGCCACTACGGGGCCAAATTGTTTGCTCATTTTAAAAACCTCGCGTTAGTTGAGCTGGACTTGAATTATAGCCAAAAAACCACCAGGTGGCAAAACCAAAACGGGGAATTCATGAGGTCGTCGCTATCTTACCCGAACTCACTCGCCTATATTCCAGCGGCGATCCCATACCCCATACCGAAAACCGTAATTTTTACCTTTCGGTCCGGTCAAGGGACCTGCTCTTTCCAAAATTTTCTATTGATCTATTAATGGACTTTCGTATAATTACCATCGGTAATGGGAGATCGTCTAATGGTAGGACGGCGGGTTCTGGACCCGTTAGTGGAGGTTCGAATCCTCCTCTCCCAGCCAAGACTCGGTCCCGTCGTCTAGCGGCCCAGGATATCGGGTTCTCATCCCGGCGACAGGGGTTCGAATCCCCTCGGGACTGCCATTATTTGCCGTCAGTTTGGCTTAGACCTTCCATCGGAAATTTTAATCTATTGGCTCTTCTTTTATCCAGTACACATGAATCACAGGACGTTCCACGAACTTGAGAATAGTCAATCCCTACCGTAAAATTCCTGAGTTAAGAGGTGAGTTTAATTGAACGAGGATAATGATTTCGATAATGACTTCAATAGACAGGATAGAGACCCCGACCGCGACGAAGATAGAGGCGAGGGAGGGCAATTTAACTTTCCAAATAACAACAATAACTTCCGCAACATAGCTTTAATAGTTGGAGCTATTATACTATCCCTCATATTGTTTCAGACGCTCTTCAATTCCCCCTCCGCCCAGGACGAGATAAGCTACACCGAGTTTCTCCGCCAGGTAGAAAACGAAAGGATCAGGGAAGTTACGATAAAAGGCGGCATGATTAACGGAACTTACAAAAGCGGCGGGACTTTCGTAACCAGGGGGCCAACGGAAACGTCGGATTACCTGGAGAAGTTAAGGTCTCAGGGCGTAAATATAACCTTCAAGGAAGCCTCCGATGGCAACTGGTTCTTTTCCCTGCTAATCTCCCTTCTTCCGGTCCTGCTGATAATCGGCCTCTGGGTATTCATGATGCGAAGAATGCAGGGCAACAATGCACTTAACTTCGGGGAAAGCAAGGCCGATCTCGTCAACAAGGAGTTCTCCGACGTATCGTTTGACGATTTCGCCGGGGTGGAAGAGGTCAGGGAAGAGGTGGAAGAAATTGTCGAGTACTTAAAGAACCCCGAGAGGTTCAAAAAACTCGGGGCCGAAGTGCCGAAGGGCATGATCCTCGTCGGTGCTCCCGGAACCGGTAAAACGCTGCTTTCCCGAGCAATTGCCGGGGAGGCAGACGTACCCTTTTACCAGACAAGCGGGTCCAATTTCGTGGAAATGTTCGTCGGAGTTGGTGCCTCAAGGGTCCGCAACATGTTTGAAAAAGCCAAGGAAAACGCCCCGGCCATTATATTCATCGACGAACTCGACGCTATTGGTCGAAAGAGAGGAGCAGGGGTGGGCGGAGGTCACGACGAAAGAGAGCAGACACTAAACGAGCTGCTTTCGGAGATGGACGGATTCGACCCCAACGAAGGCGTCATAATCCTTGCCGCCACAAATAGACCGGACGTCCTCGACCCGGCACTTTTGCGGCCGGGAAGATTTGACCGGAAGATTACAGTTCCGTCACCCGATATAGAGGGCAGAAAGGACATCCTTGCTTTGCATACAAAGGATAAAGAAATAGCCGACGACGTGGACCTGGAAGTACTGTCACGCCGTACGCCTGGTTTTGTCGGTGCTGATCTCGAAAACCTTGCAAACGAAGCCGCATTGCTGGCCGGCAGGAAAGGAAAGGAGAAGGTCGAAATGACCGACTTCGAACAATCCATAGATCGGGTCATAGCCGGCGTCCAGCGAAAGGGAATGGCAATTAGCGACGAGGAAAAGGAGAAAATAGCTTACCACGAATCCGGCCACGCTTTAATCGGTAAACTCCTCCCGGACGCCGATCCAGTTCACAAGATATCCATTATACCAAGAAGTAACGGCGCGCTCGGCTTCACGCTTCAGCTGCCGCTCGAGGAAAAGTTCCTGGTTTCCAAATCCGAGTTACTGGACAAGTTAACCACCCTGCTCGGTGGACGAACGGCCGAGGAACTGGTTTACGAAGAAGTAACCACCGGAGCCCAGGACGACTTCAAGAAAGCTACGGATATAGCGAAAAAAATGGTGGTGGAATACGGGATGAGCGATAAAATCGGTCCGATAAACCTTGGCCAGGATAACGGAAACGTCTTTCTCGGCGAAGAAATAGTCAAGAGCAACGAACACTCCGAGGAGGTTTCGTCTCTCGTGGATCAGGAAATCCGCAGTATAGTTGAAAACTGCCATGGAAAAGCAAGAAAGATCCTTGGAGACAATAAAGAAGTTCTCAACGAACTCGCGGAAAAATTGATCGAAATAGAGGAACTTGAAGGAGACGAACTGGAAGAGATCCTGGATAAAGCGGCTCTCCCGACGAGCGTATCGTAGGAATCCACCATGACTGAGGATATCGTCGTACTTGGCTCCACTGGTTCCATCGGCACCCAGACCTTAGAAGTCGTTGCACACCTCAACGAAACCAGTCAGGACCATTTCAACGTAAAGGGCCTTGCCTGCGGAACCAGCACTGGCTTATTGCTGGAACAAATCGAGAAATTCCAGCCCGAAGTAGTTTCCGTCAGCGGCGAAAGCGAAAAGCAGGAGATTTTGACCGGTTATTCCGGCGAACTGGACGTCAAAACAGGAACCGCCGGTTTGAACTCCCTTGCCAAACGCTCCGCGGGAGCCACTCTGGTTAACTCCCTCGTCGGTTTTCTCGGTCTGGAGCCGACCCTGACCGCAGCCGGACGGGCGAAGAGAATTTTACTGGCCAACAAGGAATCGCTCGTGGTCGGAGGAGAACTGGTTAATCGGAAACTCAATTCGGGTACTACGTCACTCATACCGATAGACAGCGAACACAATGCGATCTTTCAGGCACTGGAATCGGGTGAGGAATCCGAAGTCGAGAGGCTGGTAATTACTGCCTCCGGTGGCCCATTTCTCCACACGCCCCTCGAAGAGATAGCCGACGCCACTCCGGAAGAGGCACTAGACCACCCAAACTGGGACATGGGAAACAGGATAACCTGCGACTCGGCCTCGATGGTTAACAAGGGCTTAGAAGTTATCGAGGCTCACTGGCTGTTTGGGTTGCCGTACGAAAGAATAGACCCGGTAATTCACCCGCAATCAGTAGTTCATTCACTCGTCCAGTTCAGAGACGGCTCGATGGTGGGAGAACTCGGCGAACCGGACATGAAAGTGCCGATTCAGTATGCCCTGACTTATCCGCGGCGCAGGAAAAACGATTACGATAGAACCGACCTTGCCGAACTGGAGAAGCTCGAGTTCAAAGAACTCGATAGTGAAAGGTACCCGGCCTTTGAAGTAGTGGTTAAAGCCGGCAAAGCAGGAGGAAACAGGCCTGCGGCGATTAACGGGGCGGACGAAAGT
The DNA here is from genome assembly GCA_964576335.1 of uncultured Thermotogae bacterium. GTDB lineage: Bacteria > Bipolaricaulota > Bipolaricaulia > M55B111 > M55B111 > JAGXLP01. The sequence continues at coordinate 14,052 of CAZNVA010000003.1, forward strand.
CTGATCGAAGAATTTCTCGCGGAGAGGATCAGGTTTGGGGACATCGCACGGGGGCTGGAGCTTGTCCTGGACGAAGTGGACCCGGTCGAACAACCGGACTTAAGTCAGCTAAAAAGAACGGATCAGTGGGCCAGGCGGAAAGTCAAGGACCTCGTGAAAGAGGGCAAAATAGGAGTGAGATAATTCAATGTCCGAAACATGCGTCTATTGCGGTAAACGGAAGGGCGAGCGGGAATGTCCGGCACTCGGCGGCATGATCTGCAGCGTCTGCTGTGGCAAACACCGGGCAGTTGAGATAAGCTGTCCTCCGGACTGCCGTTACTTTAAGAAGAACGAGGAGTTCCAGCAGTCGAAACAGGCCGATCCTTACCGGGACGCCTGGGTCGAGGAGAACGAAGACATACTGGAGGACCAGAACAGAGAACTAATCGAAGCAATCGGAATACTGGAGACGTTGATTTATTACCGCTTCCGGGACGATACGACCCTTACGGACAGGAGAATTCTCAACGGCCTAGAAGGGCTGACCAACCAGTTAAAGACGATAGAACTACCCGGGGCAACGTCGGAATTTACGGATTACGCCATGGAACAGCTGGAACCCCTGATTGAAAAGGGCAAAGTTTCCCGGGAAGCAATGAAAGAAGCAACCTCCAGGCTAAAAGCGATAGCGGAAGAGTTCACGGACGACTCACGTCGGCTGGTCCAGGGGATCGTTGGACGGATTAAGGAGGACTACGATTTACCCGAAGACGAATCAAAGGCACCCCGGAAGAAGCTGGAATCGCTAATTTCTACTCCGGGTGAGATAAATAGAAGGGAGTGAAAGAACCCTTCCGGCAAACTGGCTTCCGGAGAGGCGATAAAGCTTAATCCCCCATCTCCAGCAGCTCTTCGACGAAAGTATCTTTTAGCCCCAATAACATGCCCGCAGCAAAATAACTAAATGCGCCGGAAATTACGCCTACTGGCACGAGGAGGAAGTTATTTCCTCGGGGCAACCACTCCCGGACGAGAAAGACCACCACACCCATGATTACGACGGACCCCAATACCTGAACCAGAAAACGCCAGTTCGGTAAAAAACCGGTGACGCCGGTTTTCCATCCGAAGACGGCAAGGAGCACCCCACCATTTACTATTCCGCTGACCCCGGTGGCCAGCGCGAGCCCACCCACTTCCATCGGCCCAATCAGGGCGAGATCGAGGCCAACATTTACTCCCACGGCGATGAGGCTAACCAGGACAGGAGTAACGGTATCTTTGACGGAGTAAAAGGCACGAGAAAACAGGGTAACAAAGCTATAACCGATCAGGCCAACCAGATAGAAATTGAGAACGTGAACGGTTCTAGCCGTATCCGAAGCAACGAAGCTCCTGTGTTCAAAAAGCAACTCGACTATCGGCTCGCCCAGAAGGTACAATCCGGCCGCCGCCGGGACGACTATGAGCAGCGAGAACTTCACCCCGCGGTTCAGCATTTCCGCGTAATCCGATTTCGAATCCGAAGCCCAGAGACCGGAGAGTCTGGGTAATATTGCCGTCGATATGGCGATAGCGAATAGGCCGAGCGGTAGCTGGTAAAGCCGTGTCGCGTACTGGAGCGAGGAAACGGAACCGGGAACGAGATGGGAAGCCAGCTTGTTATCAACCATCACGTTAACCTGCATTGCGATCAGACCAATAACCACCGGCGCCATCAACCGGAGGGCTTTCTTCAGGCCGGGATGAACGGGAAAGAAGTTGCCCGACCAGGTAAACCCATTTTTCTTCAGGTAAGGAATTTGAAACCCGAGCTGGCCAAGCCCACCCAGCAAAACACCCGCAGCCAGACCAAATATCGGTCGATCAAAGAACCGCCCCAGTAAGAGAGCTCCGGTAATTACTCCCACGTTGAAAAAGACCGGGGCAAAAGCGGGAGGAAAAAAGTCCTTTTTCGACTTCAATATACCCATTACCAGCGCCGCCATCCCGATTATCCCGATGAAGGGGAATATAACCCGGGTCAGCTCCACCGTAAGTTCCTGCTGGGCGGGGGGAAATCCCGAAGCAAGAAAGGGGATATAGTACGGAGCAAGAAAGATCCCGACCGCAATGACGATCGGAAAAGCTATCAGTGAAAGATTCAGGGCATTTGAGGCCATTTTTCTGGCCTCAGCCGGATCTTCCTGGAGGTAATCAGTATAAATTGGAATGAAGGAGAGCGCCAGAGCTCCTTCCGCGAGCAGTCTCCTTAAAAAATGAGGTACGAAAAAAGCAATGAGGTAAGCGTCGTAAGCCCTGCCGGCACCAAACTTGTCTGCAATTACTACGTCCCGGAACAGCCCAAATACTCTTGAGACCGCAGTTGCCGCGGCAATGATTACGATGTCCCGGGTGAACCTTTTCATCAGGAGCGGGAAACGAGTACGAGTCCCACGGGAACCCGTCTGTTACCACCAACTGATTCCATCGTAACCCCGTCGCGATAGATCAACCCGGAAGAAGAGCCACCGTCGAAGGCAATGGCGTTTTCAATGTTTAACCCCGAATTGAGGAGAAGTGACGGCAATTCGTCCAGCCCGATCCCCCCATCCGAGATGACCATCAATATCATTGCACCGTCCCCCGTTGTGGCCAGAACCGATCGCCGGGCATTCGACTGAACGAGCCCGCTACCCGGGGAAAAGTCCTCCAGTTGCAGGGATAACGCGTTCCGGCCGTCCTTTATCAAAAGTGGTCCGGCACTGACCGCTCCCCGCAATAGCGGCACGAACGGCTCGATTTCCCAGTGATACTCGGCCTCGTCACCCGGGTTCAGCCCACCTAATTTGGCCCGAGAGGTCCCTGTGGCTACAGCCAGTACTTCTGACCCCGCCAGTGCGCTCGGCGGACTGTTAGAGCGGTTTGTGACTTTTCCTCCCTCCAGCTCGAGGTAGGTTGCACCGCTGGCGGAAGGGAAACCATTACCGTACTCCGGAGAGTAGACTACCAGCTCGTTGTCACCGACCGGACGGTTCAGGCCGTTGATGGTGACCCTGCCGCGAGTGGTATCGAGAAACAGGTCGACTTCGGGACGGAAGAACTGCAGACGGCCGAAATAATCTATTCCAACCGCCGCCCTGTTCCCCCAGTTCTTTGACAGCAACTTGCCGTCCTTGACCACCAAACCGACCGGATAGAAAGAACCCGGATCAAAAAAGTTGGCGTTGAGCCCGGCAACACCCAGGTTATCCCGGACGAGACCAGTCAATTTTTTCCCGCGGCCCAGTTCTCCCCCGGCAACGACCGGCACCAGCCGGTAGTCGTCCTGCCATTCGGAAACTTTTAGGTAATGGATAGTGTGACTGCTGCCGGAAGCCCAGAGCTGAAGCCTGTTAAAAGTAAAGTCTTCTCCGGAACTTGGCGGTGGAGCAGGCGCCACTGTTCCTTCAGTCGGGGCCTTAAAGTCCAGCTGAAAGCTAAATCCGCCCTCACCCCGGCTCGTTTTGATCTGGCTGGTTACTCCGTTTTCGTGTTGCAGGTCCAGGACGAGTTCCCCTTTTTCACCCTCCAGCAACCGGGCACCTCTGATCGTACTGGAACCGAGCGGAAGGTCCACCTTTTCGCCCACGCTTCCTCGATCGGCATTGAAAAACTTTATCCGGAGACCTCCATCGTCCTCCAGTTCCCGGACGAAGGAAGCGTATCTGGAAAAGTTTAGAGAAAGCTGCCCTGCACTGACCGAAGCAGTGAGCAAAGTAGCCGGAGGAACCTTTACGTTCAACCCGGCACTGGTTTTCTCGATACTACCGTCGAGTTCACGGACGAGCAAATCAAGATCCACGAATTTCTTCGAACCGGATTCAGTAAGTTCGTCCCGTCCCACGTAGAAGGAGCTCGTCTTTCCCCATTCTACTATAAAACCTTCATCCCTACCGGGGTCAACGCGGGCGCCAAAGAGTCTGGCGGCCTCCGCAAGCGGGACTTTAACACCACTCGAGGAACCGAGCTGTTCCAGGTTATCGAGCCGATGCCCGTTTAGAAATAGGGCGGGTTGCCCCCCGGAAAACAAAAGGACGGACGCAGCAGTCAAAGCAAACGCCGCAAGAACTATCGCCCGCGTAACGCCCGAGTCCATCTAACTTCCACCGGAACTGACCGCAAGGTCAGGGGTGCGTTTCCTTTGATCCCGGTGGTCACCCCCCGCTCTGCCGGAAAATTCTGGAGCCATTTCCATAAACCCGCCCGCTTTCACTTCAACCGAAAGACCCACCGCGCCCGTAATCCCGAACTTTTTCGGGCGACAATTTCCTCGGAAGCTACTGAAAAGCCTGAAAAGCAGCTCGTATCTACCCATCTATCTCTTCTCCCAGCCGGTTAGGCTTCCACACCCGGGGACAGATCGTACGCAAAACTGATTCTGACCGGGAAGGTAAAACTACCTTGATTCGGCCTGGCTTATTCCTCTACCTCTTCTTCCCCTTCCGGCTCTTCTACCTCTTCTTCGCCTTCTTCCTCGACAACGTTGACCTTGACGTTGGCGTGTATTTCTTCGTAAAGCCTGACTTCAACTCCGAACTGACCAAGTTCTTCAATGGGCGAATCGAGATTTACTTCTTCGGGCGTAAGCTGGATCCCGGTTGCTTCTTCGACGGCACTAACTATGTCACCTTTTCTTACGGAACCGTACAGGTGATGTTCTTCCTGGGCCTTTCGATTAAAGGATAGTTCAAGCCCGTCCAGTTCATCGGCTCTATCTCTTGCCCTTTCCCTGCGTTCCTCCTTCCTCTGACTGATTTCCTTTCTAACCTTCTCGTACCTCTTTTTATTTCCTGGAGTCGGTTCTACTGCAAGACCTTTGGGCAACAGGTAGTTCCTTCCATAACCGTCTGCAACTTCAACCGTTTCTCCAACTTCTCCCAGGTCCTCGACTTCTTCTGTCAAAATTAGTTCCACTGGTTCCACCCCTAAAGAAAACTTATTGGAATTATCAAAAATCGAATTAACCTACAGTACTAGCTCAAGAAAAACGAAAGCGGTAAGCAAAATCTTTGTAATTCTACAACTCCTGACGATTTCCTTCAACGTTCGAAATATGTAATATCTCCCGCCTTCCGGCCTAACCCCCGGCCGGGGACAAATAACTTCGAGTTGAAAACCGGCCTGCTTTCAAATCTGCCCGTCAAGTACCTCACTCCTTAGCTCTCTCGCTTTTTCCTTGGCAATCTCGTTTATCAAAGGGTAACTCGTCCCGAGCGGTTTCTCGATTACCCTGTTCAGAAGTTCCAGGGCTCGATCCTCCTTCCCCTTTTTCAGGGCGTAATAACGAGCGTAAGCCAGATAGTTCTCCAGGCAGTTCGGAGCAAGTTCGATGGACCGGCGGAAATGCTTCCGGGTCTTCTCCCAGCTAAAGCCGTTACTCCTGACCTGCCAGAAAGTCAGCGGTAACCGGCTCAGGACTTCGCCGGCAATTGACCCGAGGGTTCTCCTGGCCCCGCCGCCGAGGTAAGTCTCGTCCAGCTCCAGCACTCTCCTGTTCAAGGACACGAGGGCCGGTAAGTCGTTCAGCGAATCCATAACCCCCTTTTTCTCGGCAAGGCGTCCGAGGTTTGCTCCGGTCCAGAACAGCCCCTCCACGTTTCGGACCGATTGCGGTAGATTTTTTAGGGCGGCGAAACCGACTTTCCGGTAAAGCTCGTCGAAGTCCTCATTCGTCCGCAGGCTTTTCAAACCGAAATCGTAACCGGTGGAAAACGCCGCCTTTTTTCGCTCCCAGTCCTCCAGGTACGCCTCCGCCAGCGTGAAGTAGCCAAGCGCCAGCCTGTTTAACACGTGCCTGCTGTCGGGTTTCCGGTCCAGCGCCCGCTCGTAAGTGCGGAGGGCCTGGCGCAATTTTCCTTCCGTCCTGTCCTCCTTCCGCGCAATCCTGGATAATCTATCCCCCTCCTGAACGAGTGCCTCGTAGTTTTCCGGTTTTTCCTCCGCCCGGGGGGCGATCATTACCCCCAGCAAAAGAAAAACCACGAGAAGAAGGGAAATATTTCGAACGTATTTTTTCATTATTCACCATCCCGGACCAATGATTATACCCAGTAAAGCGGCAATAATAAACGTTCCATCGGTCCGTCCCACGGCCCGATTTCTCGAAGTCAAATTTTGACAGCATAAAGCAGGTCCGTATCCCGTAGCCACTTCCCCCTCAGGAGATAACGATTTCCTGAAGCCGGTAACTTCCGTATAATTATCCGAGTGAGCAGTTCCGGTGGAGTTGATTCCCCTTGAAACTATTAATTACGGCCGACGGTCACTTAAACGAGGGCGAACCCGAGAGGCTGGAAACTTTTATCCGGCTGGTGAAACAGGGTATCGGGGAGGAAATAGACGCCCTCCTCGTTGCCGGAGACCTCTTTCATAGCAACAGTGCATTTCGTTCTTTAAAGAGCGAGATCAATAGTCGGATAGAGGAACTGGATCCTGACTTTAAGGTCTTAATCGTCCCCGGTAATCACGACGACAAGCTTTCCTCTTCGAACTTTCTCGGGGAAAACTTCGTCGTACTCGACGAGGAAAACCGCAGGCGGGTCATCTCCGGCCACGGGGAGGAGATCGAAGTAGTGGGCCTGCCATTCCGTGAAGGCGCCGGCACCGCGGAAACGCTGAAGCGCTTACCCGAACCGTCGGGAAGCGGCAATTCTTTACTTTTAACTCACGGAAGTTTAATCGACGCCAGCGGAGGCTACGCTTTCCCCGAACCGGGGGAGGAAGTGGAGGAGAAAAAACACCTGATATTCAGGGAGGACCTCGAGAAAACGAACTACGACCTCGTCGTTCTCGGACACTGGCACGGAACGAGGCTGTTAGAGGGTCGGAATGGTTACCTCCTGTACCCGGGCTCTTTCATACCGGTCAGCCGGCGGGAAAAGGGAGTAAAGTCCTACTGGACCCTTGAAACAACCGAGGAAGGCCCGGTTGACCTCCAGGAGCATCCGGTACAATTCGATTCCGCCTGGTACTTTCGCGAGGAAAGGCTCTTCTTCGTCCCCGGCCACGCGAGTGACCCTCAGGGCGACCTACGGGAGTTGCTGGCAGATATGGAGGCGGACGACCGGTGCAGGCTGAAAGTGGTAATCGACGGTTTTTTGCCGGAAGAAGCCGAGCTAAGGTTCAGAAACGAATTACTGGATGTCAGTGAGGACTTCGAGGACCAGTTTCGAGAAATCACTCTGGATTGGCAGGTTACCGGGACGGATAAAATCGACACCCCGCTGGTAAGCAAATTTATCGAAAACGTAGAAGGAATGGACAAGTCCGAGGTAGAACCGACGGATTTTCTGGAGGGCGAAGAGAGCCGACTCCGGGAGTTCTTCCGGGAAACGATCGAAGAAGATTTCGAAACCGTCAAAAGGGAAATTCTGAATAAGAGCCTGAAGATATTTTCCGAAAGGCTGAGCTAACTCCAATGAGAATACACCGAATCAGCGTCGAAAAATACGGACCGCTGAGCAATCTGGACTGGGAGTTACCGGCTACGGGAATAGTCTACGACGACAACATGGCGGGTAAAACAGCCCTGGTGGACCTGATCGTCCGGCACTTGTTTGTTCCGAGAAAGCGGTCAAGGCTCTTTCAAAACTACGACAGGTTTTCCGGGGACGAAACAGGCCAGGTCAGGCTCGAGCTGAAGGAAAACGGAAACAGTCACGTCTTCGGAACCGACGGGGATGGAACCGAAATCAAGGAACTCTTCGGCTGGGAGGAGGAAGGACTTTTTCGACTTTTCTGTATTCGGGCCGGTGACAATAGCCTGGTTACCGGAAACAGGAGTCGGGCTTCCGTCTTCAATGCCGCCGCGTCCTTGATTTCCGGAGTAGGTACGGAAAAGCTGGACCGTATAAAGAGAGACATGGAATCCGAGTTCCGGATTACCCGGAGGGGCAACTGGAGCAACCGCAAGGGGACACAACCACCAAAGATCAAGGAGAGAATAAGCAAGGAAATCCTGCCCTTCCTCAATGATTTTTCTTCCAGCCAGGAGGCCTTACACGAATACGAAGCGGGTAAAGCAAGACTGCAGGAACTCCGGGCTGACCGCGAGGAGCTCGAGAAGGAAAAAAGTCGGACCGCAAGGATTCTCGAATTGCTCCGGGCGGAAAGACTGGAGGGGCGCCTGAAAAAAATTGAAGACCTAAAGAGCGAGCGGGAAAACTACGCCCGGATAAAAGAAGATGACCTGGAACAATGGCGGGAGGCTCGGGCGAAACTGGAAAAACATCGCGAAAGGCTCTCGGAAACCGACCGCGAGGGACGCAACCCCGAGGAGAGGTTAAAAAAACTAAAAAGCGAAATCAGGGAGTCGGAAAAGCTACTGAATAAAGAGCTGGGCGAACGAATTAACTCCCTGCAGGATCGGAAGAGGGAGCAGGAACGGAAAATGGCCGCCATAAAAAGGGAAGCGAAGGAGAAAAAGAGAAAGGCGATCAATTTTTTACAGGAGGAAATCCGGGAACCGTTAAAGGAGGTAACTCGGCTGGAGGAAGGACGAAACAAACTCGAGTTCTGGCACCGTTACGGCAGTGCTCTCAATACAGCTGGGGCCGGATTGATTATTCTGGGCGCCCTGGCAGCGTTCTTCAGTAACCCGTATTTCGGATTGACCGCCCTGCCCGGTTTAGCCCTTATCCTGATAACCCAGAGAAAACTGGCCGCTCGCGCTGGCCTTACCGACGAGATTTCCGATCGGGAAAAGGAGATCGTCCGAAAGTTCAACTCCAGGTTTAGCTCAGTACTGGACGGCGAGGTGAAAGGACCAAACCAGCTGGATGCCGTAATCGATCTGGTACCGGACCGCCTGGAAGAACAATTGAAGCAGGAGGAAAATTTCAAAGAAATCGAATCCAGAAAAAAAGAACTGGAAGAAGAACTCAACAGGCAAAAACTGCGGGCCGAAGAACTACCGGAGGAGGTCAAGGAGCTAAAAGAGGAGAAAAAGGAGCTTTCGGCCCGAATCTCTCGAGCCAACCAGGGGGTTAAGGAGGCCCGGCAGGGGCTGGCCAAACTGCGGGATCGCACTAACGTACCGGGTTTAGCGGAACTAAAAGAAAAACTGGAAGCAAAGAAAAAGGTAGAGGAGAAGCTCCGGGACGAAAAGGCTGTCCTGGCAGGCGAACTGGACTCGTTTCCTGACGAGGAAGAAGGATTACTCGCCGAAGCAAAGAAAACGATAGCCGGTTTGCGAGAGGATACCGCGGACGAGAAAATCCGAGAGGAGGGAAACCCGGCGGTAGAAGAAATTTCGCGGGAAGAAGCCCGGAAACGTTTACAGGAACTGAACGAGAAAATCGAACGGAAAAGCGAAAAAATAAAAAACGAAAGGAGCAAGCTGGAAGACCTGCGCGAGGACCTATCGGAACGCGGAATGGATCCGACCAATCCGGGTGAACTTTTCCGAAAGAAGCGGGAAGCCAGAAACGACCTTGAGGAATTCATAATAGATAGAGTAGCCGGTAACCTGGCAAAGGAAGCCCTCGAAGACGTATCGCGGGACTATCTCGATAGCCTGGACAGGTTTATCTCGGGTGGATCGGTCGAAAAAACCGTCCAGAGCCTCTTTCAGGAAGTAATGGGGGAGAACTTTGAGCTGAGTTTTGACTACGAAAACAACGAGTTCCGAATAAGAGAAGGAGAAAGGACCTACCTGGAAAGCGACCTGAGCAGCGGGGGGAGAAAGCACCTCTTTCTGGCAACCAGACTGGCCCTCGTGGATAAGCTAACGGCGAAACCGGGGTTTCTGATTTTCGACGACCCGCTGCTCTTCTACCACGAAAAGAGAAAGAGAAAAGCAATAAAACAACTAAAACCGCTAGTGGAAGCCGGGTGGCAGGTCATCTTCTTTAGCGTCGATGGGCAAACAAGAGACGGCGTCCTGGAAGAACTCGACGGAGAGGAGTATTCGGTCTCGGACCTGGAGGAATAGGAAATAACTAGAGGTAGCCCCTGCGTTTCAGACTGACCTCGTCGTACTTGCCAACTATTACGTGATCCACGAGGCTAACTCCCAGTTCCTTCAGAGAACTCTGAACCCTTTCGGTGACGGTAATATCAGCTTCCGACGGGTCCGGATCACCCCCGGGATGGTTGTGGGCCAGAATCAAGCCCCCCGTATTGTTCTTCAGGCAGCTTTTGGCAACCTCTCGCGGTTCTATTCTTACTTCATCCAGCGTACCCTGAAATACTGTTTCCTCGACTATCAGCTCGTTGGCGTTGTTCAGATGAAGCGCCCGGAGTTCCTCCCGCTCCAGCCGCTTCATCTCGGGGTTCAAGTGGCCAATAACGTCGTCCAGACCAAATATTTTTTCGCCGGGTTTTACTTCCTCTTCCGCCAGCCTCTTGCTAAACTCGAATACCGCCAGCAGTCGTCCGGCCTTTGCCTCTCCGATACCCCTATACTCGGTAAGCTCACGAAAGGTGGAGCCCGGTAGATCGCTCAGGCCCGTATCCTTGATAATTTCACGGGATATCTCCAGAGCATTTTTTCCCTCAACGCCGGAGCGGATTATCAGAGCGAGTAATTCCGAATTACTCAGGCTGCCCGGACCGTGCTGCCTGAGCTTCTCTCTCGGCCTGTCGTCGCGTGGAAGATCCTGAATCGTATAGTCTACCATAACTTCCGAACTTCTCTAAGTCGACTAACTCCTCGGTTAAACGTGCTCTTCTACGGAGCTGACCTTTCCTTCCAGTCTGCCGGTTTTATCTCCGTGGTCGTCGATTTTGACGTGAGTCTCGACCCTTTCGTAATCCTCTTTCAGCTTTCCGTGACACTTTTTTACCGTAGCCATGACTTCATCCCAGTCACCTTCTATGATCGTCCCCATTGCGGTCAACTGGTGATCCAGGCCGCTCGCTTCGATTATCTTTTTTACCTCGGCAATATCCTCTCCGAGGCCGCTCGACTTTCCCATCGGGTAAGTATCAAATTCTACCAGCACGCTATCACCCCACTATTCGTAAATATTTAAAATAATTGAACTATAGGAGAAAAAACATCAACTTCTACCGCTCGACCGGTCCTCGTTTTCCTCGACCCACTCCAGGTGCTCCAGAACCAGCGCCAGTTTTTCCTTTACCTCCGCGTCCTGAGCCAGGCCACTCCCCGCAAGCTCCTCGATCTCGCCCTCGAGGTCGCCGATTTTCTCCAGGGCCTCCCCTTTATTTCCCCGATCAAATAACTCCAGCGTCGACTGAAGCTCACGGATTAAGCTCGTTATCCTTCCCACCTGGACCAGGTCCTCTTCTAGATCTCCCACTTCTTCCCCCTTAATCACTGCCGTCTCCTGGTTCCACTCCGTTTTCTTCCAGCTGGTCCTTTAACTGGTCCAGCACCCTCGACTTGATGCGAGAAACCTGGCGCTGTGAAGTCCCGATGTCCTCGCCAACCTCTTCCTGTGTCTGTTCCTCGTAGAAAAGACCCTTAACGACCTGCTGCTGGACTTCGGTCAACTTTTCAATCGCGTCGGCAATTCTAACCTTGAATTCCAGCGGGAGGTCTTCCTTATGCTTGCTCCTGATCTTTTCGTAATCTATGTACTCCGGCCTGGGGTCGGATTCTCGTCTTTCCCGGTCAATCGAGACGTAAGTCATGGAATCCCTGGCCTTCAAGACCTCTCTGACGCCATCCTCCTCGATGTTAAGCTCTTCGGAGATTTCCTCGATCGTCGGAAATTCACCCGTTTCCTGGTAGATTCTCTGCTCCGCTTTCTTGATCTTTTTATTCAAGCGTTTGACCCACTGAGGAATGTGGACGGACGGCTGTTCGTCCCGGACGTGGTGTCTGACCTCACCCTTGATCAGGTGACTGGCATAGGTCGAAAACTTTGCCCCTTCATTGAGATCGTAGTTCTCCACGGCATTCAACAAGCCGATGTATCCGGCCTGTCTCAAGTCCTCAAAATCCAGTCCGGAGTGGGTAAAGTCACCAGCAATTGATTTAACCAAACCGATGTTTTGCTCGATCAACTGGTCCTTGAGTTCGCCAATTTTCTCGTTTATCGCGCCGAGCTCGGAATCGTTCTCGGCGTCCTCCTTCCTTGCCTCAAGCTTCTCGATTTCTTCAAGAAGCTCTTCGTTTGAGCGGTCCGGATCTCTCATAAATAACTGCCCCTTTGGTACCCGTATCTTAAACCCTTTTTTTAAATATTACAACTATTTACCGACGCAGAACTGCGAAAAAACTCGGTCAAGTATCTCGTCCGACAGATCCTCCCCGAGCAGCCTCCCCATCTTTCTCCGCCCTTCCCTTACATCGACTTCTACCAGGTCGATTGACCGACCTGCTTCCAGGGCGCTCACGGCATCCTTGATGTCATCCACGGCTTCCCTGAGCATCTGCTTTTCCTGGACGTTTAACAGAACGAGGCTTTCATCCTTTTTTACTTCGCCTCCCCACACCATCTCCGTCAGCCCGTCTTCCAGGGAAGCCAGTCCCTCACCCTCCCTGGCCGAAAGCTCAACCACTTTTGCCCAATCTCCACCTATTTTATCGGTAAACCTATCCACTGACAAACTATCCACGAGATCGATCTTGTTTAACACTAAAACAGTTTTTTCTCGATCCATCTCTCGGGAAATCTCGAAGTCGGCATCCTGAACTCCGGCCCCCGCATCGAGCAAGAAGAGAGCGAGGTCGGCCTCTTCGCCCTGTTCTTTTGCCTTCCTGACGCCTTTTTGCTCTATATCCCCTTCGGTTTCCCTTATTCCCGCAGTATCGGTGACCAGAAACGGTATACCGTTGATCGAGAGCTCCGCCTCTATCGTGTCCCTTGTCGTCCCCGGCGTCTCACTAACTATCGCCCTTTCTTCCTCCAACAACGTGTTCAACAATGTCGACTTCCCCACGTTCGGCCGCCCCAGTATCGCTACCCTGTGGCCCTCCTTCACTATTTTGCCGTCCTTGCTGTCGGCGAGGAACTCCTCGATCCTCTCCCTGATCCCGTCCAGATCCTCCCTCAGTTCTTCTCTCGGAACCACCGAATCCTCGTAATCAGGATAATCTATCATAACTTCTATCTCGGCCAGGAGGGAAGTCAGGTCTTCTCGCACCGAATCGAGAAACTTCGAGAACTTCCCTTCGAGCCTATCGACCGAAAGCTCCAGGGAGAACCTGGTCTTCGCTTCAATGATATCGTTGACGGACTTGGCCTGGTCCAGGGTAAGGCGTCCGTTTAGAAAGGCTCGTTTGGTAAACTCCCCCGGCTCGGCCGGACGGGCTCCGTTTTCCAGCACGAGATCAAGGGTCTCCCGCAGCGGAACTATGCCGCCGTGACAGTTTATTTCAACGACGTCCTCTTTTGTATACGTATTTGGAGATTTCATCACGGTAAAGAGGGCCTCGTCAATTGGGTCATCCGAACCCGGGTCGTAAACCAAACCGTGATGAAGCGTGTGAGACTTTACTTCGGCCAGTTCCGTCCCGCCTTCCGACCGGAATACCTTTCTTGATATCGCCAGTGCGTCAGGGCCGGAGAGCCTTACGATGCCGATGCCGCTCTTGCCAAGTGGCGTGGAAATCGCCGCAATTGTATCCTGGTTATCCATTCTTTTTGGGTTTGATTATTACCCTGCGGTTCTCACCCTCGCCAACGCTGTAAGTTTCCACGCCTTCAACTTCGCTCAGCGTAATGTGGACCCATTTCCTTTCCACCGCAGGCATCGGGTTTAATCGGACCTTCCTGTTCTTGGTCTTCGCCTTCTCGGCAGCTTCCCGGGCAAACTTTTCCAGGTTCTTCCTCCGGGTTAATTTCACTCCGTTTATGTCTATCTGCACGTCCTTGTCCATGCTGAACTGTCTTTCCAGAAATACCTGAACCAGCGTGGACAGGGACTGAACCAGCTTTTCCCTGTCCTCGGAGAAGAAATCGGACTCGCCCTGGATGTCCACGTAGAGTTCGTCCGGGGGTTTGGATTCTATTTTCAGGCTCGGGTCCTCGCCGATCATTTCGAAAAAATCAGCGAGGTAGGACGAAATTGCTCCCTCGGCCTCTTTTTGCCTCTCGCTCATAACTGAGAACTGCTATCCTTCCGATTCCGCATTCTCCATCTCCCAGTTGATAAATGCCTGCTGGCCTATCATGAATATCTGAGTCAGGAAGTAGTAAAGCCAGAGACCTGCCGGGAAATTCCGGAGGAATATTCCCATAAATAAGGGGAAACCAAAGCTCATCAGCTTGTTCTGGCCGCCTCCGCCGCCAGGGGATTGCATCATCTGTTGCTGGACGATCATCGTTACAACCGTCAGCACAACCAGAATGTAGTACGGGTCACTCTGGCTGAGATCGCTGAGCCAGAGGAAACCGGGCGACATATGAATGGCTTCCGCGCTGTACATGATCGCACGCCAGAGCAGGATCAGTATCGGCAGCTGAATGAACATGGGCAGGCAACCACCCATGGGATTGACGTCCTCTTCCTTGTAAAGCTCCATCATCCTCTGTTGTTGTTCTTCCCGATCATCGTACTCGTCCTGTATCTCCTGGATTTTGGGCTGGAGTTCCTGCATCTTGGCCATGGAGCGATACATATTGCGCATCAGCGGGTAAAGCAAAGCTCTAATCAGGATCGTGAAGAGAATTATCGCCCAGCCGTAGTTACCGGTAAAGTCGTAAAGCGTGTTCAGGAAACCGATGACCGGAACCAGTAGCTGGCTAAATATTCCAATATCGTCGATTACCCCCAGGCCGACGTTCGAAAGCAGGACGTGCCTCCGTCTCCCCGCGTAAAGGGAAAACTGAAAACTATCCGTACTGCCGGGGGAAAGACTGGTACCGGAGAAACTTACCCCGAGGTTACCGTCGGTTACCTGCGGAACGACCCCTGAATCCGCCGGGCTCCCGGCTTCTCCATCCGGCTTACCGGTCTTCAGGAATAAAACCAGGTTTTTCCCCACGAATCCAACTCCACCGAATTCCGTATAAGAACCCTTTGCCAGCTTGCCGTTGCTCGCTTCTCCGTCGAAGATATACTTCGTCGTGGGGTCGGTCAGTTTATCAACGTTGCCGGTTCCCTCGGCGCTGGTTCTAGAACCGACGTACATCTCCGTATTTTCTCCGAGTTCTACCGCCTCTCCGGAATCGTTCGTGATTGACAGAGAAAGACCGACGGTATAGTTCGGATCATTGTGGATTATGTACTTCTTTTCGATCTTCAGACCATTGGTTCGACCGACAAAAGTCACCGGAATACTGTCGTAAAAAGTTCCCTCCGGTATGTTGACCCGGTACTCGAGATCTCTATCGGTTTCACCCTTGAGATCGAGCTCGCCCGGAAAACGTATTCCTTCCAGATACGAGCGTTCCATCGTGTCCGGGTTTGTCGTCGTTCCGGGTACCAGCTCCGCTTTGTTCGTTCTGAAAGAAGAAAAGTGAACGAATATACTCTTCAGGACACCACCCTGTCTGCTAAACAGATAATTGGTGATCCCAGTTCTTATCTGAATCGTTCCCTTCTCCGGATTGCGGGTCACTTCTATCGGTTTCTTGTAGCTTGAGGCTTCGGCAGAAGCGGCTCCAAGGAACAATACTGAAGTCAAAACTAGAATTACTGAGTAGGTAATCAGTTTTCGTCTCTTTAATGAAGTAAGATGCATTTAGCTCCTCCTCGGGGTCGGTAAAGGTCGAATGGATTTTAATCTACGAACTGACTCATTTCAATTTAACCAGGCCGTCGGATGCGCCGAAACGATTGGAGGACCGACTCTACCTGATTTCTCCTCCGGTTGCAAGGCAATCAGGGGTCAAGTACACTAATTGGTGAAAGCGATTAGAACTTGGAGATGGTCCCTCTTTAGGCGAAGTTCCAGAATCGATGATCCCGCCTTTTAAATATGTTTACCGGAGTCATAGATGAAATCGGTACTTTTCTAAAAGCAAAAGGTAACAGGTACGTATTCTCTTCCCCCGGTGGATTCGAAAGGGAACTGGAGATCGGAGGAAGCATCAGCGTCAACGGCGTCTGTCTTACCCTCGTAGAATTCGAGAACGGGGGAGAGGAGTTCTCAGTCGACGTCTCCGGGGAAACAAGACGAAAATCAAACCTGGGAAAAATCCAACCAGGAGACCGGGTAAACCTGGAGCTTCCCCTGGAGGCATCGGGGTTAGCTGCCAGGCTGGACGGACATCTGGTCCAGGGTCACGTAGATACCATGGGAAAAATCAGGGGGATCAGGCGCAAAGAAGGTGACCGTATCGTCAGAATTGCCACGTCCAGGGAATTCGAAAAATACCTCGTCAACAAGGGATCGATCGCGGTCGATGGAATCAGCCTAACCCCCTACGAGGTATCAGGTGGATCATTTGCGGTGACGGTAATACCTCATACATTCGAGAACACGACCCTGCAGTTCCGGAGAAGCGGAGCCAGGGTCAACGTGGAGTTCGACATAATTGCCAAGTACAATACAAATTGAAGTCATACCGCGGACGGAACTCTAATTCAGGTAAAAGCGGGAAAGGGAGAATAACAGATCAATTCAATTAGTCCCCGAGTCATAACCAGGGTCCGGGGAATCAACTTCGCAGCAAAGGAGTGAAAACATGAGCCTCGATCCAATCGAAGAAGCAATTGAGGCAATAGGAAGGGGAGAAATAGTAATAGTAGTAGACGACGAGCAGCGGGAGAACGAAGGCGACTTCATAATGGCGGCGGAAAAGGCCGGTCCGGAGGACGTAAACTTCATGGCAAAGGAAGGTCGGGGGCTCGTCTGCCTGCCAATGGAGTCGGAACGACTGGCCGAACTGGAACTGGACTCGATGGTCGGGGAAAACACGTCGCACCACGGGACGCAGTTTACGGTTTCCGTGGATGCAAAGGATGGAATATCCACGGGCATCTCGGCCTACGATAGGGCAAAAACCATTAGCGACATGGTAGAAGAGTCGACGGAACCGGAAGACCTGGTAAGACCCGGGCACGTCTTTCCCCTGCGAGCCGAGGAGGGAGGAGTGTTGCACAGGGCGGGTCATACGGAAGCGGGGGTCGATCTAGCCCGGCTGGCCGGCCTTTATCCGGCCGCAGTCCTCTGTGAGATCATGGACGAAGACGGAACGATGGCCAGGCTACCGACCCTCAAGAAAATAGCGGAAGAACATGACTTAAAGTTAATCTCGATAGAAGACCTGATTAAGTACAGGAAGAAAAACGAGAAACTGGTAAACAGGACCGGTAGTGCCAGTTTGCCGACCAAGTTCGGAGATTTCCGGATACACAGCTACGTGGACGAGATAAACGAGGACGAGCACGTGGCCCTGGTCAAAGGAGAAGTGGAGGGAAAGGAAGAAGTGCTGGTCCGGGTACACTCCGAATGCCTGACCGGGGACGTCTTCGGCTCCCGGCGCTGCGATTGCGGCGACCAGCTTCATAAAGCGCTCAGAACCATAGACGAAGTCGGGGAGGGCGTCCTGGTCTACATGCGACAGGAGGGTCGGGGGATCGGCCTGAGCAACAAGGTCTGTGCCTACGACCTACAGGATCAGGGAATGGACACTGTTGAAGCCAACGAAGAACTAGGTTTCGAAGCGGATCTCAGGGACTACGGTTTCGGCGCCCAGATACTATCGGACCTCGGACTAAGCTCGATCAGGTTGCTGACCAACAATCCGAGGAAAGTCGTGGGGCTGGAAGGTTACGGGCTTCACATAACTGAGACAGTACCGATCGAGACGGAGCCCAACGAACACAACGAGGACTACCTGCAGACGAAGGTGGAAAAGCTCGGTCATAACATTTCCAAGGTCGACGAAGAGAATTAATAGGAACATTACGGGGAGGTTACAGTGACGAAAAAAATGGAAGGCGAGTTGGACGGAACCGGTTTAAAGCTGGGAATAGTACTCAGTCGGTTCAACAGCATGGTAACCGAAAGGCTCCTGTCGGGAGCAAAGGATAAATTGACGAGACTGGGGGTTGCGGAAAAAGACCTCGAAGTAGCTTACGTCCCCGGTTCATTCGAGTTACCCCGAGGCGTTCGAAAGTTGAAGGATACCGGAAAGTACGACGGGGTAGTTGCGCTGGGGGCAGTTATTAGAGGTGAGACACCCCACTTCGATTACGTTGCCAACGAGGCCTCCAAGGGGCTCGCGGAAATTAACCTGGAAGCGGAGATTCCCGTGACCTTCGGGTTAATCACTGCCGACACCCTGGAGCAGGCCATAGATCGTGCCGGGGCAAAACAGGGCAACAAGGGAAACGAAGCAGCTGAGGCACTGGTGGAAATGGTCAACCTGGAAAGCAAGCTGGACGAGGAGAACTGATGAAGTACTACGCTCCGAAGGGTCTCAACGACATAACGCCGGACGAGATGCCCTACTGGCACGCCGTCGAGGACGAAGTCCGGAAAACAATGCCCCTTTACGGTTATAGCGAAATCAGAACGCCGATGATGGAGAAGACCGAGGTATTTGCGCGTGGCGTGGGGGAGGAAACCGACGTCGTTTCCAAGGAGATGTATACTTTCGAGGATAAGGGCGGCAGATCGGTAACTCTCCGGCCCGAGAATACCGCCTCCGTCGTCCGGGCTTACCTCGAACACAAATTTTACGGCAAGGAAGAGCTCTCCAAGTGGTATTACCTCGGACCGATGTTCCGTTACGAGGCGCCGCAAAAGGGCAGGTCGAGGCAGTTTCACCAGTACGGGGCGGAGGCAATTGGCTCGAAGGATCCGGCACTCGACGCGGAAACCATTGACCTCGCCACGGACTTGTTGACCTCGCTTGGACTCCAGGACGTCGGTTTGAGCCTGAACAGCATCGGCTGCCCGGAGGACAGGGAGGACTACGTCGAGGAACTGGTCGACTACCTGCGACCGCATAAGGAGGAGCTCTGTTCGGACTGTCAGAGTCGGCTGGATACCAACCCGCTCAGGATACTCGACTGCAAGAATTCGACATGTCAAT
>CAZNVA010000004.1:0-26852 GCA_964576335.1 uncultured Thermotogae bacterium
GTTTGAATGTCGCCGAATAAAGCCGTTATCATACATAGGATTTTCACATCTTTTTCTTTTAATTTAAATGTTTAAGACGGGACTGACGAAAACCCATGGCCAGGCAAGGTAAAGGAGCGGAAAAACGGGCCGCGAAGTACCTAGAAGCAAAGGGGCACCACCTGGTAGAGAGGAATTACTTCTGTTATCGCGGCGAGGTCGACTTAATAACTTTTGACGAAGATTTTCTCGTATTTGTGGAAGTTAAAAAGCGAGGAAAAGGTAGCTATTTAACCCCGGAAGAATCCATAACCAGGCAGAAAAAAGAGCGCCTGATAAAGTGTTCAAAGAGGTGGATCATGGATAACGATTACTCGGGCAACAGCCGCTTTGACGTGGTGGCGCTTTCGGACGGAGAAATAAGGCATTACGAGGACGCCATACAGCTTTAGTGGTTTGTGATATGATATCGAAATCGCTCAGCGGAGCCGTCACGGGAATTGACGCCATAATCGTGGAAGTTCAGTGCGACGTTTCTCGCGGATTGCCGAGTTTTAAGATAGTTGGATTGCCGGAAAAGGAAGTTCAGGAGAGTCGTGATAGAATCAGGAGCGCGATAGATAATTCCGGCTTCCAGTTTCCGACGAAGAAAATCACCGCCAACCTCGCTCCGGCGGACGTAAAGAAACAGGGGGTCGGCCTGGACCTTCCGATTGCCGCGACGATCCTGCAGGCTACCGGCAGTCTTTCCGAAGGGGCCCTGGAAAACAAGTTATTAATCGGAGAGTTATCGCTGGACGGCGGTCTGCGCTCCGTGAGCGGTGTACTACCTGTTGTCCTTGCGGCAAGGGATAACCCCGAGGTGGATTCAATCATCGTGCCGGAAGGGAATGCCAAGGAGGCCGCCATAGTGGAATCGCTGGATGTACATCCCGTTTCCAGCCTGGGAGAGGCAATTGATCAACTGGAAAGAGAGGAAGGTGCCGACTTAGCGACTTTTTCCTTCGACAGGGATAATTACTTTCAGTCCAGGCGAAATTTCGTGAAGGATTTCAGTGACGTCAAAGGGCAGGAAGGGGCCAAGCGGGCGCTGGAGATAGCAGCTGCTGGCGGCCATAACGTGCTGATGAGTGGGCCGCCGGGTTCCGGCAAGAGCATGCTGGCAAAGCGGCTTCCGACTATACTTCCCCCTTTGACTTTCGAGGAAGCGATAGAAGTTACGAAGATCTACAGTATACTGGGTAAGTTGAGTTCGGATGATCCTCTGGTTACAAAGCGTAAAGTCAGGTCCCCTCACCATACTATATCCTATGCCGGCATGGTTGGGGGAGGTCACGGAAACCCCACGCCGGGTGAAATCAGCCTGGCCCATAACGGGGTTCTTTTCCTCGATGAACTGCCGGAATTCAACAGGCGGGTGCTGGAGACCCTGCGTCAACCCCTCGAGGATCAGGAGATCACGATATCGCGGGCCTCGAATTCCTTCCGGTTTCCGGCGAATTTCACCCTGGTTGGAGCCATGAACCCCTGTCCCTGCGGTTACCTGGGAGACCCGGTTAAGAAGTGTACCTGCCGGCCCCATGAGATAAGGCGCTACAGAAAAAAGATATCCGGGCCCTTTATGGATCGAATCGATATATTTGTCGACGTGCAAAGACTGGAAAAGGAAGAGTTGACCGAGAAGTCCGAGGGTCAGTCCAGCGCCACCATCCGAAAGAGAGTCAGGGAGGGAAGAGAGGCACAGGCCCAGCGCTTTGAACGCGACGATTTCACGAACTCGCTTATGTCGTCCGAGCAGGTAGAAAGGTACTGTCAGCTTAACGAGTCCGCCGAGAGTCTGGTAAAACAGGCGATCGACCGTTACGGTTTTTCTGCTCGGGCTTATCATAAAGTGCTCAAAATTTCGCGGACAATAGCGGATCTGGATGGTTCGGAGGACATTAGCCCGGAGCACGTATCGGAAGCTATTCAGTATAGAAGTACTCGAGATAAATTATTACAGGAGGAAGGGGTATAACAGGATGAAACTTAACAAAAATACGGCTTCGATCTTCGTTTTGTCGGTCCTGGTAGCTCTTTTGTTTGCGGTTCCTTCGACGGGTCAGGATGAGGAAGCGGGCGAAACCCAATATACGCTGGAAAGAATTGAATTGTCGGGGAACGACAACGTGAAAAAGGAGACGATCCTTGAGGAACTGGGGGTCAAAGAAGGAGAAGAGGTTACCCGGGCGTCGCTTGAGGAAAAAGCGGGAAACCTAAGCGATAGCGGCTATTTTAGTGACGTCGAAAGTAACATTACGACGGAGAATGGAAAGTTAGTCCTTTCTCTGGAGGTAGAGGAATACCCGGTTTTACGGGAATACGAGTTTAAGGGCGTCAACCTGATTGGAGAAAGGAAGTTACGCCAGGGCTTGAAGGATGCCGGGGTTAAAAAAGGCGAAGTTATTAACCAGAAGGAACTGAGTAAGGGTCTGGAAAATATTGCCAAAAAGTACGAGAAACAGGGCTACCCATTGATCAGTACCGGAAACGTCGATATCGCCGAAACGCTGAGTATTGAGATAATCGAGGGAAAACTCGTCAGCAACAGGGTCGAGGGGCTTAGTTCGATTCCCGAGGACGTGGCACTGGGAATGATCGAAACGACCAAAGGGGAGCCGGTTAAGTTGCGAGAACTTCAAAGGTCCTATCAGAACCTGCGGAATTCCGTCTACTTTACCTCGGTTGAGCTGGTTCCGGCTCGCGGTTACGAGAAGAGCGACATAATACTCCGGTGGAAATTAACCGAAAGAGTTGTACTTGACGGTCCCGTGGAAGCCAGTGGAATCAACCTGACCGGCAATACGGTATTTGGCAACCAGGAACTAAGTAAACTGATCCGGCGACTTCCCGGGGGCGAGGTTACAAATTACGACGTACTTAGAGCGCTTTCCCCGGTTTACCGGAAGTACAACGAGCAGGGGTACAGGTTTGCCGACTTCCAGTTTAACCAGGTCAATAACGGAGAGCTCGAGATAGAGCTGCTGGAGGGCAAGATTACTGAGCTGAAGATCGAGGGAAATACCAACACCGCCCGGAAAATAATTACAAACAAGCTATTTCTTTCCGAAGGGGACGTTTACAACGAGGGGTTAATGACCGACTCCCGGAGAAGAATCCTTAATCTCGGCTACTTCTCCAAGGTGGAGCCCAGCACGGAGAGGACGGACGAAGGAATTCAGCTCGTGATCACGGTCGGAGAGAAGAAGAGGCTTAATAGCATCAATGGAGGTTTGACCTGGTCCGACGGAGGGCTTGGCGGCCGCATCCGGCTTTCTACGAAAAACATTTTCGGGCTGGGGCAGGACGTCTCCTTGAATCTCAGTAGAGAGTTTTCACTTGATGCAAAGTTCGATGGCAGTATAGAGTGGAAAAATACGCTTTATCCCTCCGGTTTCAACTTTACCAAGCTCAGGCTTTACAGGAACGTCGGCTCAAATCAGGGAGTGGAGGCATCCTTTGGCTATCCAGTTTCCGGTAACCTGTCCTTAAATCTCGGTTATAACGCCGACTGGATCACTTCGGACGAGACCTCGGATAATTCCTTGACCAACATCCTTTCCGCTGACCTGATTTATGATAATAGGGATAATCCCAACTTTCCGACGGACGGCAGCAGGAGATCCCTGCGGATAGAGAAGGCCGGAGATTTTGCACCCGGCTTGAGCTTCACTCAATTTACCTTCAGGAATACCTATTTTCAGGAGTTACCTGAGCTTCAAATTGCCGGAGAGCGGAATCAGGTGCTTGGGCTCAACTTACAGCTGGGTCTCGGTCTGGACACTCCGGGCAACTATCAGTCCGAGTTTATCGGGAAGAGATCCATACGGGGGTTGGGAACTAAAAGAACTGCCAGTACGTACGGCTTTCTCAATACGGAATACCGCTTACAGCTCTTACCGAGAAGCCTCTACGTTGCTTCGTTCGTCGATTCCGGGGTCGATCTGGCAAACCAGGGGGCCTACAACTTTAAGACCTCCGCCGGGTTCGAGATCAACCTCCAGGCCTTCGGACAGATAAGGATCGGGGCAGCCTGGCCTCTCTCGGAGGACTTCGGCTACGTGCCGAACTTTTACTTTGGTATGGGACCTGTTTTTTAGTCAAGAACTAAACCACAATGAGGTGAGTTAGATGTCGAATTCAAAGTTAGTTTTAGTTTTAGTAGTAGCACTTGGTTTGGGTTTCCTGGGAGGTTTTCTCGGTGGACAGTTTACCGGAGGTAGTTCGGATACCGGGGACCTAAACGAGAGGGTGGATGCAGTTAGCGACAGGCTTAACAGTATAGAGACGCAGCTAGACCAGATGCCCGATGATTTCTCCTCTTATGCCTCAGTAGACGAAGTAAGTGCTCTCAGGAGCTCCATTCAGGAGCTGGAGGAGGGAACCAGTGGAGGTACCGTGTCCGGAGTCTCCGAGGAAGAGCTTACGAACCTGGAAAGCAATCTGGCAGATTTGGAATCGCGGGTAAGCGAACTGAGTCAGGGAACTGGCACTGGTGGAGGGGCTTCTACCTTAAAGGTCGGTTACGTCAACGCGACGGAAGCCTTCACCGTCTTCACCGATGCGGTAAGCGAGGAAAGGGAGAGCGCCCAGGCCAAGGACGAGGAACTCCGATCGCTCAGGGAGCAGGCAATTCAGGGCGAAATATCCGAGTCCGAATACCGCCAGCAGGCAGATATCCTTCAGGCGGAAAAGTTGAAGGCTCAGCTGGAAATAGATCTTGCCATGGTAGAAAAGATGCGATCGGCACCGGGTTTCGAATCGGTTGCCGGTCGGCTGGAGGACTTATCCAGCCAGGTTCAGCCCATAATGGAGGAGCTGAATATTACGCTCGACAACATGAGGCAGGGTTCCGCAGCACCGGAAGAAGTAAGCAACACTCTCTCTCAGATCAACAGCCAGTACCAGCAGCTCGATGACCTGCTGACCCGGTTGATCGAATCCAAGATATTCCAGATTGCCAACGTCAGGGCAAACGAAGCCGGATACGATCTGGTGTTGAGGCAGGAAAACGTCGTTCTCTACGGAAATCAAAATTCAGTAGACAACTTGACGGGGATGACGATGACGGCTCTGCAGGAGGAACTCAGTGCCTAGCTCTCCCGAGCTGGATATAGAGGATATTAAGGATAAGATAGAACTCCGCTACCCTTATTTGCTGGTTGATCGGGTAGTTGAGCTCGAGGCCAACCGGATAAAAGCTCTGAAGAACGTGACGGTTAACGAACCGTTTTTCCAGGGACACTTTCCCGAACCGGGACCGTCCGTAATGCCCGGCACGATGATAGTCGAAGCGATGGCTCAGGTGTCGGGCCTGCTAGTATCGAGCCACAGGGAAGCAGGAGGTCTGGGATACCTTGTAGGTGTCGACGGCGCCAGATTCAGAAAAAAGGTAAAGCCCGGCGATCAACTCGAACTGGTCGGTGAGCTCGAAAAGATGAGGAGCTCGATCTGCAAGGTAAAAGTTGAGGCCAGAGTGGATAACGAGCTGGCTTCGGAGGGCGAGATAACCCTGGCTTTTGAAACTTGAGAGACAGCGCTATGCTGCTTTAGCGATAATTAATAAAATACCCCGCCCGGAAAGGCGGGGTATTTTATTCGGAAGTTCTATCTATTCTTCGTCTTGATATCCTTCCATCAAGTCGGCAAGGCTTTCCCCTTCCCGCTTTCTCGTTATTTCCACGAGCCCCAGCGGTGTCATATCGATGAAGTCGGCCGGCACCCTGTCCTCGCGCAGGCTCTTCTTCAATTCGTCTATGACTTTTTGCTGGTCCTCGTTGTCGTACATATCCACGAAGTCGACGATAATGATACCGCTGATCTTTCTTAATCGGAGCTGAATTGGAATCTCTCTTGCCGCGGAAAGGTTCGTGTTCAAAATTGCCTGGGCCTGGTTCTTGTGATCTACGTTGCCCCCAGTATTGACGTCTATTGCAGTAAGTGCCTCCGTTTCGTCAATTGCCAGGTAACCACCGGAATCAAGGCTGACTTCCCGCTGCAGGCATTTTTTAAGCTGGTTTTCCACGCCGTAATGCTCGAATAGCGGCTCCTCGTCCTGGTAGTGCTGTACCACGTCCTGAAAATTGTCCATGCGAAGATAGTGGAGGTAGTCGATGATATCGTCGTATACTGATTTGGAATCGGTAAGTACCTGGTCCACGTCCTCGAGTAGACGATCCCTGATGACGGTTCTAACCATTCCGGCGTGCGAGTGTAGCAGGTGAGGAGATTTGACGTTCGTCGCTTCTTCCTCCACGCCTTTCCAGGTTCCAAGCAGGAAGTTGAAGTCTCGTTTTAGATCTTCTTTTGAAGCGTTTTCCGAGGCCGTCCTTGCAATCAAACCTTCGTTTTCTTCCTTCAGGTTCCTAGCGACGTCCTTTAATCTCTGTATCTCGCTATCGTCCGTGATCCTTCGGGATATCCCGAGCCGGCTATCTTTAGGCAGGAATACCCAGTATCGACCGGGTAAACTCACCTTGGTAGTCCCCTGGGGGTTTTTCGAACCGATGCCGCCCCTCTTTACCTGAACGATTAGTGATTCGCCTTCGTTAATTACCTTGTTGATTCTTGGCGGGTACTCGTTCGGGTCGAACCCACGACTTCTGAGAATTGCCTGGTTTATCTCGCTCCGGGAGAGGAATAAACTCTGCTCCTCTCCCACGTCCACGAACGCCGAACCGAGCCCTGATAGAACGTCCTCGACCTTTCCCTTATAAATGTTGCCCACCAGTTTGTCCTGCTGAAAATCCTCGTAGAAGATTTCAACCAGTTTACCGTCTTCGAGGATAGCTATGCGTTTTTCGCCACTTTCTTTCTCCTTTGTCGAAATTAGAATCTGTTTCATTTTAGCTTTATCACCTTTTTGTCTTCTTCCGTTTTGGTCAGTAGTTCTTTTAGAGGGATGTTCAGTTCTGGGTGGATCAATTCCGGTTCCAGTTCAATTAGCGGTCGAAGAACGAACTCACGCTTTTCCATCTGTGGATGGGGGATTTCAAGCCTTTCCGAACTCAAGACTCTATCTTCGAAGAGCAGGAGATCAAGATCGACCAGCCTCGGTCCCCAGTGAGTGGTATCGAAACGACCGATTCTCCCTTCAACTTCCTTGCACCGGTCCAGTAACCCTTCCGGAGATAAGGAAGTTTCTACCTTTATGGCAGTATTGATAAACCAGGGCTGGTTTGGACCTATGGGTTCGGTTTCGTAATAGGAGGCTCGCTTTAGAAGGTTGGCTTTTTTAGTCCCGACGAGTAGGTCGACGGAATTTTCAATATTTTTCTTCCTGTCCCCTAAATTGGAACCAAGTCCTATAAATGCTCTTTCCATCCGTATCAACCAAGAAATTATCTGTTACAACCAAAAAACCAGAACCGATAAACTAATATTTATAAAAACCTCTAAAAGCACATTACCAATATTAAACTACGGAATGTTGGATGGATTATCAACTTAAACCGCCGTAAATCGGCCATTTCTGTTGCAAAAACGGAATTTATTTGTAAAATTTTTCGGTTATCAAACGATGATTGAGAGCTTGAGTCGGTTCCTCTCCTCGCTGTTATGCGAGAGAAGCGGGTTTAGTAATCAAAAAAGTTCAAACAGGGTGATAGACATGGAAAAACTCGGAGTCTTAACCGGTGGAGGAGATTCTCCCGGTATCAACGCGGCAATCAGGGCAGTTGTGCGAAAAGCCAAGGACGAAGATCTGGATGTTGTCGGTTTTAAAAACGGCTGGGCCGGTTTGCTCGAGGACGATAAACAGGATCTGCAGAGAAACGACGTTTCCGGGATACTCCCGATTGGTGGTACGTTTCTAGGCAGTTCGAGAACGAACCCTTTTTCCATCGAGGGCGGTACCGATAAGGCAGTCGAAAATTACGAGAAAAACGATCTGGATGCTTTGATAGCGATCGGTGGTGATGATACCCTCGGGGTTGCGCATAAATTAAGAGATTACGATATCAATGCCGTGGGTATACCACAGACAATAGACAACGACCTCGCGGAAACCGAGTATTCAATTGGTTTTAACTCGGCCCTGTCTCAAGTGATGAAAGCAGTGGACCAGCTTCATACGACTGCCTATTCCCATCACCGGGTTATGGTCCTGGAAGTGATGGGGAGAGACTCCGGGTGGATAGCTCTGTTTGGGGGGCTTGCCGGAGGAGCTGACTCCATACTCGTACCCGAGAAACCCTTCCACGTAAAGGACGTTAAGTCCCGGATTAAGGAAAGAGAGGCCGCCGGCAAGAAGTTTTCGATCGTCGTAATATCCGAAGGTGCCAGTCCCGCCGAGCTGGATCAGCAGATAACGCGGGAGTCGGGGACGGATTCGTTTGGCCACGTCAAGCTCGGTGGCATCGGCCATTACCTGAAGGACCAGCTGGATGCGATTCTGGAAATGCCCATCAGGGTTACTACACTGGCGTACCTCCAGCGTGGTGGTGAACCGACGGCATTTGATCGACTCCTGGCTACACGGTACGGAGTTAAGGCCGTCGAGCTCTGCCTGAATGGACAGTTCGACTACATGACCGCTTCCAGGGGTAACGAGATCAAGCCGGTTAGCCTGGAGAAAGTAATTGCCAATTCGCCCAAGCCAATAGATGATCACCTGCTCGAGATGAAGGACCTGTTCTATTAATCTCAAGCTGGAAGCCCCGTCCTGAGGTTTTTACCGGGAAGGTTTGAAGCGCTTCTTCGTCGTCCGGTTACAGGAGGGCGGGGCACAAGTTATTTTGTTGACAATAATAAAGAGAGAAGGAGTTTTGTCGACGGGAGAGTCTGGTTTCCTGTCCAATCAGGATAACACTTAAACTGAGAATTATGTAGCTTTGTTTCGGACTTTATTTCTCCGGTAAGTAACTTTTAACTAACCTTTTCTTAGGAAGGTCGGTGTATCCAGGTCGTCCTCGCTTCCAAAATCACCGTTCTGGTCTTCTGCAAGTGCTATGTTTCTGATGGCCTCTTCCTCTTCCGTTTCTTCTCGGCCGTCGTAACCGGTGGCAATTACCGTCAACTTGACGGATTCCAGTCCTTCTCTGATCGTGGTACCAAACATTATATCAGCGTCGTCGTCCGCTTCGTCCTTAACCAGTTCTGCCGCCTTTGTTACTTCTTCCAGTGATAGCTGCGGGCTTCCCGTTACGTTCATAATTATATTCCGTGCACCCTCTATCGAACCCTCCAGCAGGGGTGAAGATATGGCGTTTTTCGCCGCTTTTTCGGTCTTGTCATCGCCTTCTGCTTCGCCTATTCCCATTAATGCCGGCCCGCCGTCTCGCATTGCGTTCTCCAGATCCGCGAAATCGAGGTTGATCATTCCGGGGACAGTTATCAGTTCCGAAATACCCTTTACGCCCTGCATCAAGACTTCGTCAACCAGCTTGAAGGCGTTGATCAGGGATATATCGCCTGGTGCCACTTCGAGAAGGCGGTCGTTGGATATCGTGATGATCGTATCAACCTTGTTTACCAGGTTTTTCAATCCCCGACTTGCCTTTTCCGCCCTGTCCTGACCTTCGAAGGAGAAAGGCTTCGTTACGATGCCAGTGGTTAGTATTTCCATTTCCTGGGCAACTTTGGCAATCACCGGCGTTGCGCCCGTTCCGGTCCCGCCCCCCATTCCACAGGTAATGAATAACATGTCTACGCCCTGCAGCAACTTTTCAATCGTTTCCTGGTTTTCTAGGGCTGCCTCCCTGCCAATTTCCGGGTTGCCACCGGCTCCCAGCCCGCCTGTCAGCTCCTTGCCTATCTGGATGGACCTGTCGGACTTGTTTATTTCCAGTACCTGAGCATCCGTATTGATGGAAACCAGCTGCACTCCGTCGACGCCTGCTTCCGACATCCTGTCAATGGCGTTGTTGCCGCCTCCGCCGACACCGATAACCATCAAGTTGGCCAGGTCGTAGTCGTCGGGGCCGTACTGTTTCCTTCCTCTGGAGGGGCTGTCGTTGTCCGCTTTGCTTTCTTCTTCCCTCTCACCATCGTTTCCCGGGGAGGTTTCCTCTTCTTTTTCACTGGATCCGGAACGATAAAAGTCCTCCATAACGCCATCCAGTGGATCGTTGCCTACCGAATCTTTATCTTTGTTCATCTTCTATCACCCTCTCTACTAACTTTTCGTAGTCCTCGGCTCCGTGAGAACCTGGAGCGTATTCAAATATGGATTGGTTATAGCTTGCGGATTCCGAGAGCCGGACGTTGGTTCTAATCGGTTCAGTTACTTTACCGTCGAAGTGATCCTTTAACTTTTCCAGTATCTCTTTGCTTTCATTCGTTCTGATATCGAAGAACGTGGGTATAACCAGTTCGACATCTATTTCGTATTCCAGTAAATCGTTTATCCTTTTTATGTTTTCCAGAATATTCCTTACGCCGACCAGTGCCAAATAGTCCATGCTTACAGGGATGAAGGCATTTTCCGCGTACACCAGAGCGTTCTGGTTCAGGAGGCTCAAGCTGGGTGGGCAGTCCAGAACGACCATGTCGTAGGAGTCCACACCCTGCATCCTCCTTTTCAGTATTGTTTCCCTGCTCGTTTTACCGGTAAGTATCTTCTCCGCTTGAGCCGTTGATTCGTCGCTCGGAATCATATAAAGTTCGTCTTCCAGCTTAATCGTGCAGTTTTCCGGCGCTTCGTCGTCAACCAGTAAATGATAAAGGGTTTTCTCAAAATCCGGTCCAAACCAGGTGGCAAGGTTACCCTGAGGGTCAACGTCAATTAGAAGAGTCTTGTGGCCACGGTCCGCAAGCCCCTTGCCCAGGTTTACTGCCGTAGTTGTTTTGCCGGTACCCCCTTTCTGGTTTATAATTGCAATTTTTTTCATTGCATCACCGGTTTATTTTTTTGAACCCGAAAAACCCCGATTTGTTTTTTTAGTTCTCGTTAGCTTCTGAAAAACTTGGCCAGCCAGCTAAATATGTCCGAGACGACGGATTCACCCTGTTGCATGGTCTTTTTGCCGTTCCTCAAATAATCGTTGGACTCGACGGAATACTTCAACAAACCGACGGAGGTTGCGTAAATCGGTGATTCGACCACGTCTCTGAGGCCGTGAATGTCGTCCGGAGTTGAGCCTCTTCTGATCGGGGTATCGAAGTGTCGGTTACCGTATTCGACGATTCCATTGAGCAACGAGGTGCCGCCGGAAAGGACTACTCCGGAGGGAATCAGGTCTCGATATCCTGCATCCTCGAGTTCCTGGAAGGTCAGGTTAAATATCTCCTCTACCCTCGGTTCTATTACCTTGGCCAGGTTTTTAAGGGGAATTCGCTTTTCCTTGTCGCCTCCGACAGTAGCTACTTCAATTTCTTCGTCCTGGTTTTCTTCGTCGATAAAGACCGTACCGTGCTCTACCTTTATTTCCTCGGCGACTTCGAGCGGGGTCTGCAGGCCGACCGTAATGTCGTTTGTCATGTGCTCGCCGGCAACGGGTAGAACCTTGGAAAACCAGATGTCGCCCTTTTTAAAGACGGCAAGATCCGTAGTTCCACCACCGATATCCATCAAGAGTACCCCGAGTTCCTTTTCGGCGGAAGACAGTACGGCGTGAGAGGAAGCCAGAGGCTCCAGGACCAACTGATCGATCTCTATATCCAGAGAGTCAAGGCACCTCGTTAAGTTGTGCACCGCAGTGGTCGCGCCAGTTACTATGTGGACGTCCGCTTCAAGACGCGTCCCGGTCATGCCAATCGGGTCCGAAATTCCCTCCTGATTATCGACCACGAATTGACGGGGGATTATATGAATCATTTCGGACTGAGGGGGGATTTGCTGCATCGCCTTGGCCGTTTCTATAACGCGATTTACGTCCTCTCTCCGGATAACGCCGTCGGACCGGTTGACTGATACGGTTCCGGTATTGTTCAGGTAATTGATGTGTTTACCGGTTATCCCCGCATAAACGGAATCGATTTCTACGTCCGCCATTTTTTCGGCCTGTCTGATCGCCTTCCTTATTGAATTGGTTGTCTGGCCTATATCGACGACGACACCTTTTTCCAGCCCCTTTGAAGGTGCCTGTCCAATACCTACTATTTCAATAGAACCGTCGACTACGTTACCGACTAAAGCGACAATTTTGGTTGTACCGATATCCAGCCCCACTGTCAAATCCTCGCTTTCCATTAAATCACCACCTATTGATCACGCCAGGTTCGCTGTGTCTCCCAGGCAAGTTACTTGTGATAAATGAAGTATTTAAAATTTTATTTGCCCCTGAATCCATAATTTTTTACGAACTGCCAAAACCATAAATTTACCTATCCCCGACCAATCCCCCAACTGATCGGCGATATGGAGCCTCCATTTCTTAATAATTCAGGGCGGACCTATATATATTCTTGTAAAGTCCGCTCTACCGTAAATCCACCTACAATTAACTGTAGGTAATAATATAATATACTTTCTTTAGATGCAAAGACGTTTCCGGGGTGTCAATCCTAAATGACCACGATTTCGGTGACGAGTGTCACCCCAAATTCTTTATACACCCTGTCACGTAAAATGTCAATTGTGTTTTGGATGTTTTTGGCCGTGGCATGGCCTTTGTTGAGGATAAAGTTGGCGTGCTTTCGGGAAACTACTGCGTCTCCCACCCTTAATCCCTTGCTTCCCGCTTCGTCAAGCAGTTCCCCGGCGGATTTGTCGCAGTCCGGTGGGTTTTTGAAGACCGAACCCGCGGTACGTTCCTCGTAGGGTATTCTTTCCCGGCGGGATTTTAAAAAGTGACTCATTTCGGGCTGTGTTTCTTGATAATCCGGTTCAAACCTGGCCTCTAAAACTATTTTATCGCCGTCACCAAAGGGGCTTTCCCGGTAACCGAAGGAATCGTGAAAGTCGGACGCGGTTTTGATTCCCCCCTGTCGATCGATATAAGTGACGCTTTGCAGGTAGTCCGATATTTCCTTACCGTGGGCACCGGCATTCATCGCGATCCCCCCGCCCACCGTTCCCGGAATGCCGGCCATGAAGTTAAAGGAATGGCTGCCGGTTTCGTTTGTAAATTTGGCCAGTTCGTAAAGCGAGGCACCAGCTTGTGCCCTGATTGTTCGGCCAGATTTTTCCAGACCCGACATCTCGTGGCCAAACTTAATGACCAGGCCGTCGAAACCTCGGTCGAGCACCAGGACGTTACTCCCGTTGCCGATAATTCTGTAATCAAGACACCTTTCCCTGGCAAAACTTACGGCCTGTTTGAGGTCCTCGGTAGAGCTCGGGCGGCAGAAGAATCGGGCCGGTCCCCCCACGTGCCAGGTCGTTAGCTCCTTTAGAGAAACTCCCTGCTGCAGGGGGTTCGGGTCAGTCTTTTTGGTTATCGGTGAAACCATTTTACCGCCTTCAGATTTTAGAAAAAGCTCTTCGAGATTTATGACCGAATTAACCCTGTTTCCCGGCCAGTTTTCGCGTGAACTCGTTTATGTCTCCCGCCCCGAGCCCGATCAGGAAGTCGCCTTCTTCGATTTCTTCGTTGATAAACCGATAGAGTTCCTCTCGTTCCAGGATGCGAAAGACGTTATCCTCCTTTTTCTTTTCGACGGACTTCTGGATGAGCTGAGAGGTTACTCCGGGGATCGGCGTCTCGGAGGCCGGATATATTCCCGTAATTACCACCATATCTGCCGATTGAAATGAATCCCCGAACTGGCCGTTGATGTGTTTGGTTCTGCTAAACCTGTGCGGCTGAAATATGGCCAGTATCCTGTTTGGGTCCCAGCCTTCCCTGACGGCATCCAGAGTCACTTCGATTTCCTTTGGAAGGTGGGCGTAATCGTCCACGATTATCGACCCGTTGTTCTGCAGAACCTGGAACCTCCGTTTTGGTAACTGGAAGTCTTCCATTATTTCCGTCATTTTCGAAAAATCCATTCCTGCCTTATAACCGAGCGCCAGTGCTGCAAGTGCGTTGTAAACGTTGTGTCTGCCAGGGGCCGGGAGGTTCACGTTCCCGACGTTCTTCCCCCGGAATTCGAGCTCAAAGTTCGTCCAGATTCCGGATTGGGATATATCTCTTGCTCTCAGTTCTGCCTTGCTCTCTATTCCGAAGGTAAACGGATCGCTTGCGTAATCCATCACGTCCCGACTATTCGGATCGTCCAGGCAAATCACCGTTTCTTCCGACTGGTTGATGAACTGGCGAAAACCTTCGATAATTTCTTCCTGGTCCTTGTAGGTATCCAGGTGGTCCTTGCCGATATTTGTTACCACCGAAATATCGGGATGGAGTTCCGTAAAATGGCCGTCGGATTCGTCAACTTCGGATATAAAGTGTTCCCCCTGGCCGAGCTTCGCGTTCCCCCCGAGTTGATCACAGCTGGCACCGATCATGAAAGTCGGGTCCTCTCCCCCGAACTCAAAGAGCGTCGACGTCATCGTGGTGGTCGTGGTTTTGCCATGCGTGCCCGCGATCGCCACGCTTTTCTTTTTATCCATCAGGCCGGCCATGGCAGTTAGCCTCTCGTGGACGGGGATGTCCCGTTTTTCCGCTTTCTTAACTTCTACGTTATCTTCAGGGATGGCGGATGAAACCACCAAAGTATCCACGTCCCGGGAGAGATTCGATTCCCTGTGCCCTATGTATACTTCGGCACCGGAATTACGCAGCAGTTCCGTGTTGCGGCTTTCCGTGATATCGGAGCCGACTACGTCCGCCCCAATCTGTAACAGGACTCGGGCAAGCCCGCTCATACCGTCCCCTCCAATCCCAACTAGATGGTACTTATCATCCGGGTTAATCTGTAACATTGCTCTCCTCTCTCGCTAACTTTTTTAGTTCTTCAATTACGGAACCCGCCCCACCGTCACTCTTAAAATCCTGGTAACTATCTCTCATATTTTTTAACCTCTTTTCCGAAGCAAAGATAGCCCGCAGTTCATCCATTAAGGGGAAATCCGTCCATTCATCTTCTTCCACGGTGATTCCCCCGCCCTTTTTTTCCAGGAATTTTGCATTGAAGTACTGGTGATTCTCGGCGGCATCGCTCCAGGGAACGATAAGTGCCGGGGTTCTGGTAGCAATTAGTTCGGCCATAGTTCCGGCTCCGCCCCTCGAGATCACGAAGTCACTAAAACCGTAAACGCTTCCCATTTCTTCTATGTAATCGACAAGTCTTATTTTCCTGGTACTGAAGTTTTTTACGCGATCTTTAAACCGAGAATACCCCTCCCGGCCCGTTTGAACCAGGAACTGAAACGGTAGCTCCTCCTGATTGTTTGCTTCTTTAAACTCATCCAGTACTTTTTCGACAAGAATTCTGGATCCCAGCGAGCCCCCAAATACCAGAATTATAGGGAAGTCCGGCTGCAATCCAAAGTCTTCTGGGCTGGCGGCTCCTTCGGCCTGCCGAATTTCTTCCCTAACCGGGGTTCCCGTAACTTCCGAATTATCGGTCGGGAGGTAGTCGGCGGTATCCGGGTAGGATAGGAGGGTTTTGTCCACGAATCGGGCCAGCAACCTGTTAGTAACTCCGGGCTTCACGTTCAGTTCGTGCGTGGCTACCGGCGTTCCCGTTAATATCCCCCAGAAAGCGGGCGGAAAGGTTGTATAGCCACCAGTTCCATAGATCAGATCGGGGTTAAACTTGAGCACCACAAACAGAGTCTGAAGGACGCCGAGAGGGAGGAGCCCCAGGCCTTTGAGGAAACGATAAGGACTGCTCCGGCTCAGCCCTTTGAGCTTGATTTTTTTGAAATCAATCCAGTCGTAGTCCGGTATAACGTCAGCTTCCAGGCCATCACCAGTACCCAGGTAGCAAAGCTGATGGTCTTCTTCACTCTTATGCAAGGCTTTCATTACGCTTAACGCCGGATAAAGGTGGCCTCCGGTTCCTCCTCCTGTTACGAGTAATTTCATGACCTGGCAATGTTGACCAAGATACCGACCATCGCCAGAGAAACTATCAAGGACGTTCCGCCGTAGCTAATGAACGGCAGGGTCAAGCCCGTGACCGGAATCAATCCAAGAGTAACTGAAAAGTTCAGTAAGGCCTGGAAACAAATTAAAAAAGTGAAACCACCTGCGATTAATCCCTTGGTCCTGTCTTCCTGATCCAGAGTGATTCTAAACCCTTCAATGCCGAAGAACAGGAATAGCCCAATAACGAGAAGCGAGCCGACGAAGCCGAGCTCTTCCCCGACTATCGAGTAAATAAAATCGTTGTAGCCGGATGGCAGGTAAAGAAATTTTGCGACCGATTGTCCGAGCCCCTTACCAAAGACTCCTCCGGATCCGAAAGCCAGCAGTGATTGGGTCAGCTGGTAACCGGTTTCCCTTGGATCCCTGCCGGGCCCGAAAAACGAGATCAACCTCTGCAGCCTGTAAGGCTCCATGACCAGAATTCCCCCGAGTAACGGAACCCCAAACCCAATTACCTTGCCGAGATCAGCTAGCCGCGCTCCGCCGAGGAAAAGCAGGAAACCCACCGTAGCTATCAGGAGCGCCGTAGTGCTGAAGTTTGGTTGCAGCAGCGTCAGGATCGAAATGAATCCCATCACCACTACGAAAGGCATTATGCCCTGCTTGAAATCCTTTATCCTTTTCCCGAGATCAACTATCCCGAGCGAGGCCCAGATGACCAGTCCCAATTTAAGGCCTTCGGTAGGTTGGAAGGAGAGCGGACCGAGGTCAAGCCAGCGCCCACCGGTGGATAGTGGCGGCACCAGGGTTAAAAGCGTCAGGAACGTAAAGCCGGCAAGTATATAGCCGCTCCAGCCAATTATCCGATCCAGGTCAATCTTTGCGAAAAAAACCAGGCCGGCGGTTCCCAGCAGGGCCGCTATGGTCTGCTTCAATAGGAGGTAGTAAGAATTGCCGTAATAGTAGTCCGCATAAGCCCAACTGGAGCTATATACCATGATCAACCCAAAAGCAGTTAGAAAGAAAGTGCTCAGAAGCAACCCGGAACTGGGCCCTTCGTAATCAACCATTACTTTTCCCACCTGGATTGTATTTTATATACCTGTTAACGTCTTTCTGCAAGGACCACCGTCTGATAGAGCCTTCTTGGCTGTCATCGTATTTAGTGATCTATGTCGTAAGGTTCCTCCGTCCTCACCGGTTAATGGGTCCTGAAGCTATATGAGTTTCGAGATTATTCCCCTGAAAGCGTCTCCGCGTTCCTCAAAATTCGAAAACGCGTCGAAGCTGGAACAGGCCGGTGAGAGCAAAACTATTTCTCCCGGGTGAGCAGCGGAAAAGGCACTTTTCGTCGCTTCCTCCATGGTTTCAAAAGCTCTGACCTGCTCGAAGCCCTCTTCTTCCAGCAGCTGGTTTAGTTCTTCTCTCCCGGATCCAAACAGGTAAACCCGTCGTACCTCCCTGTCATCTAGCGATCTGACTAATTCGCGATAGCCGCCTTTCTTCTTCCTGCCTCCAAGAAGTAGGTTGACCGGACGCTCGAGACTATCCAGAGCTGCAAGGGTCGCCGATGGGTTGGTGGCTTTGGAATCGTTGATTGCGGTTATTTTTCCGATTTTGCCGACTTTTTCAAGCCTGTGCGGGACCCTTAAAGCCGGTTTGATGGCATTAGCTGGGATTTCGTTCAACTTTTCCCCCAAAATGCATTCGACCACTCCGGCTGCGGCCCCGATGTTTTCCATCTGATGCGGTGCCGCCTTAATCCCCGGAACCTCTCTTCTCGAGAACTCGATCCTCCTGGAGCTTCCCGGAATCCCTTCTGGTAAGTCGATATTTTGGTTTATCAGCGCGCAGTCGCCCTGCTTCTGGTTGCGAAAAATTTTTAATTTTGCTTCCCTGTAAGCCTCGAAGGTTCCATGTCTTTTTAAATGGTCCGGCTCAATATTTAACAGAACGGCAATTTCCGGGCGAAAATTCTCTACGTACTGCAGCTGGTAGCTGCTTACCTCGACTATCGGTACATCGGAGGAGTTCAGTGACTTTACGGCTTCTATATAAGGCCTGCCGATGTTACCGCAGCTCACGGGATTTTCTCCTGTCCGGTTAAGCAGGGCCGATATCAGTTTGACCGTCGTGGTTTTACCGTTAGTCCCGGTTACCGCCACTGTCCGTTCGGCCGGGGAAAGCCGATCTCCTAACTCTATCTCGCCGATAACCGGTACCCCCAGCGACCTGGCTTCCTGAAGCAGGTTACTTTCAGGCGGCACCCCGGGGGAAACCACCAGCAAGTCGGATTTCAGTGCATCTTTCGTGTGATGACCTTCTTCGTATTCCACGTTTTCGCGGTCAAGGGTTGCCCGAGTTCGTCCCGGGATTCTTCCGTTATCCGTCAGAAAGAGTTCCACCCCGCTCTCCGATAGCGTTTCCACGACGGCTCGGCCGGTTTCCCCACCTCCGACGATGGTTAATTTCTCAAACCGGTCCAGATACGAGTTGTTGATCATATCAGCTCAACCCCGAATGCTTCGTAGCAAAATTAACTTTCCCCTGCTGCTTATGCAACGATGAACCCTTTTGTTGCTCATTATTCGACTCATAGCGACTTATAGCGCGGGTTCGGCCATGACCAAATAAGTCTTCCATCCCCGGCAGAAACACGGATTTTGTTCTATTGGGTTGAAAGAATTGCGGAAAAAGGAAAAAGCTACCCCGTGGAACCACGGGATAGCTTTGAGCAATTGCGCTCGCGGTAAACCTTAAAGGTTTCCTCGGGTCCCTGTTCCAGTTTTGCTTAAATTATTTCTTTGACCTTTGCTTCTAGTTCTTCCGGTGCCGCCCACTGCACGTAATCTCGCGATTCCTTCATCCTGGATTTTGCTTTTTCTTTGAATTCGTCCGGAACGACCAGGATAACGGGTATATCGTGTCTTCTACAGGCAAACAGTCTGTCGTCGATAGTGACGTGTTCCATGCCGGAAACGGAGACCAGCTTATGCAGGTACGCGACTACCACGTCGAATCCGTCCGAGTTCGTCACGTGAGCAATGTATTTTCCGTGTCCATCAGTGCCGTTTCCGAGTGGAGCGGTATCATGCCCCTGGGCACAGAGGCTACTGAGCAGGTCCGGGTCCGTCCCTTCCATGTAACCAATCAAAGCCATTGAAATCACCTCAAGATATTATATGCGGGGGGTTACGTCTTGTTCAACAAACGAAGGGCGTAAACCAGGTGAGGCCTGGCCTATAGAGTCCTATGAAAAATGAAGCTTCTGGATACGCCGTCGTCAGCTTGATCCCTTCAGTAGTTTTGCTCCCCTTTTTGAAGTATTTGCAGGTAGAGGTGGGTGACCACGAGGGTTAACCAGGTCTGAAAAGCGGTCCCAACTACTACACTGAGTGTGGCTCCCCAGCCGGGTGGCAGGCCGGCGAGAGAGAAGCTGAAAAATAGCAGCGGAATCTCGAAGATAAGAATGATTCCAAATATCGTCCCCCAGCGGTTGGTAGTATGGTTCCAGCTTTTCTCGAGGGCGGAAGTCAGGTCCGTTTCGTCCCCAAGCAGTACCTCCTGAGTTGTAAAGACGAATTTCACGTAGAGGTAGACGCCGGGAACGATAAAAAGGAAAAGCCCCAGTACTGTCGCTACCAGAGCCACGAAGTTTATTATTATGAGCGGGAAATATTTTGCCCTGACGTCGGCGAAGGAGTCCAGCAGGTCCGGTTCAACTTGAGAGTTTATCCTGCGGTCAAGCATGACGGTTATCCCCGCCGACAGGGGCGTGAGCAATACGAGAATAAGTAGCCTGAGAACCAGACTCCCTCCCGGTCCCATGGAGGCTATAGCTGCATCCGAGGCCAGAATACCGTTCAGGAAAGAAGTTACGAAGATCGGACCGAACAGCACGGGAAAGTGTATCGTTTCCCGGAATACTCCCTGGATTAAGTCTCTTATCTCCATGTATTAGTGGAGCTCCGATTCTACTTCTTTGATGGATTCGTCAATGACCTTCAAGCCTTCCTCTAAATTTTCTTCGGAAATAACCAGAGGGGTAAGTAACCTGATTACGTTATTATGCAGGCCGGCGCTGGGCAGTACAACCCCTTTTCGCAGGGCGGTTTGCACGAGTTTTTCGGTGATTTCCGGCGCGGGTTCCTTGGTCAAATCGTCC
Organism: uncultured Thermotogae bacterium; assembly: GCA_964576335.1. Classification (GTDB taxonomy): domain Bacteria; phylum Bipolaricaulota; class Bipolaricaulia; order M55B111; family M55B111; genus JAGXLP01. The sequence continues at coordinate 20,041 of CAZNVA010000004.1, forward strand.
TGGACGAGTTCCATAGCGTCCATTGCCCCCAGGCCTCTTACGTCACCGACTACTTCGTATTTCTTTTGCATTTTTTTGAACTCGCTTAGAACCTCCTCTCCGATTTCTTCGGCCCGGCTTAGCAGGTCTTCTTCTTCGATTACGTCCAGGACGGCCAGAGCCGATTCGACCGCGAGTGGATTGCCCACGTAAGTTCCTCCGATGCTGCCGGGCGGCGGGGCATCCATTACTTCAGCTTTACCGATGACACCGGAGAGTGGCAGGCCGCCAGCCAGTGACTTTGCTACCGTGATCAGGTCCGGTTCCACTCCGAAATGTTCTGCCGCAAAGAGTTTACCCGTCCGGCCCATTCCGGACTGTATTTCGTCGAAGACGAGGTCTATCCCGTATTTATCAGTCAGTTCCCGTAAGTAGGGGAGGAACTCGTCCGGGGGAACAAGAAAGCCCCCTTCGCCAATTATTGGCTCCACTATTATTGCCGCAACGTCCTCCGGGTCGACCATCCCTTTGAGCTTCCGCTCGAGCTTCGTGACGTCGAAGTTGGACCGGTATTTGTTCGGGTAAGGCAGACGATATACGTCCGGCGCGAAAGGTCCGAAGCCTGCCTTGTAAGGTTTGGCCTTATGGGTCAACGTCATTGTTAAAAGAGTTCGCCCGTGAAAAGCATTTTCGAAGACAACCAGTGCTCCCCTATCCGTGTCAGCTTTTGCGAACTTTACCGCGTTCTCCACTGCTTCGGCTCCGCTATTGAAGAAAGCTGCCTTCTTGGCCGTTTCTCCGGGGGCGAGATTCGATAGCCGGGACGCAAGCTCCGGAAGACTTTCGTACGGAATCGCGCTGTAATCCGTATGGAAGAATTTTTCTGCCTGGCTCTTTACTGCTTCGACGACCTTTGGGTGGCTGTAACCGACGGCAAGACAGCCCCAGCCCCCGCTGAAGTCTATATAGCTCTCCCCTTCCCTGTCATAAACTACGGCCCCTTTGCCCCTTTCAATTGGGTTAGGAACCAGAGAACCTATCGCATCCGGGAGATATCTTTCTGATTTTTCGGCGTTCATCGTTTTCGCCCCCTCGGCTATTTTGATTATTAATGGAGCATATCCGATCCGGACGGCCGGAACTGCCCCCGGACCTTTTCACAGGAGTTATGATAGTAAAGGGGGTGCTTTGTTGCAATTATGTCCTTAGTTGTTGGTCCACGATTTCAGGTCGTTCCGGTTTTGATCGTTCCGGAGCTTTACTGTAAGATATCCTAGCCTGGAGGCGATACCATGTCAAAATGGAAATGCAGGTCGTGGGAAGTTTATCTTACCCTGTTGATTGGAGTGGCACTCCTATCTTTGGGGGTTTCCGTAAGTAGCTTTGGTTCGGAGCAATTGACGCTAACGCTTTATCAAAACGGCCCGGCCGTGGTAGTGCAGCGGGAAGAAGTGCAGTTCGGCGAGGGGACGAGCGAGCTTACAAGGTGGATCCCGGCAAACGCAGTTTCCAGTACCGTTTTCGTCGATAGCCCCGGCAGAGACCTAAGGGCTGCGACCATTGAACCACAGATTGGCAGCGAGAGTGAATTACTTGAGAGCTTGATCGGGGAAAAGGTCGAGGTTTTCCTTAAGGACCCGGACGGGGATCGGGTTGCCGGGGAACTGGTCGACGTTCTCAACGGAAATTTGCTGCTGGAGGTTTCAGACGGAGAGACGAGGCTGATTCGAAACCCGACAGGTTACGCTTTTGCGGGTACACAGCCGGAAGGAAGGGGCAAGCGGCTTGAGGTGGAGTTTCGCTCGGGCGCCGGAAGTCAGGCGGGGCCGGTTACTTTTGGATACCAGGTCCAAGGGTTGAACTGGGAACCCAAGTACGTTGGATTTCTGAACGAGGAAGCCAAGGAACTCAGGTTCAGGGGGATAGCGCACCTGAGCAACGATACCGGGTGGAACTATTCCGGAGCCGAAGTTGACCTGCTGGCAGGAAGCCCGAAGAGAGAGGTCGAGCAGCCAAAGTTATTTGCGATGAGGAACGCGACGGAAGGGGGCGAGACGGACCAAGAAAAGGTTTTTGAGTACTACCGCTACGCGGTCAGTTTCCCGGTTGATCTGGAGGTCGGGACGGAACTGCGCGTTCCGTTTATCCCGGAGAGAAAAGTGGACTACCGTAGCTATTACGAGTTCGAGCCGGCTGTTGCTCCGGGGGTCAGAACCTTCGTGGTTATCGAGAACGAGGACGATAAAGGGCTTGGGGTTCCTCTGGCTGCCGGTACTGTCAGAATTTACCAGGATAGCCGGGAAAGAACTCTGCTGGGCGAAGACAAGCTACCGAACTTACCCGAAGGGGAAGAGTCCGAGCTCGAACTGGGTAAGTCCTTCGACCTAGAGGGAGAAAGGAAAGTGCTGGAACACCACAAACTTGACGAGGATTCGTGGCGCGATCGGGTCCAGTTGAAGCTGACCAACAGGAAGGATGACCCGGTTAAAATTAGGGTTCTGGAGAGGTTGCCCGGGAGCTGGGACGTAACCCGTTCCAGTCACAGGTACGAAAACTACGACTCCAGGAGGATCCTGTTTGAAGTCGAGGTCAAAGAAAAGAGCTCCTTGGAAATTGATTACACCGTAAAGTACAAATACTAAGAACTATCCGCCCCTTAACCAGCTGAATTCTACGGACCGAAGTTTCCAGAGCTGGTGGAATTATTCTGAATAAAATCTTAAATTTTAACCATGCAAAACAAGGAAAACGGTTTTAACTACGAGCGTTATGCAGGAGCCGTGGAGGAAGCACTGACGAAGGTGGCGGCAAAGAACGGTGCCGTCCAGATTAGACAGATACAGCTTGAAACTTCAGTGCCAAAGGACCTCATAGTTGAAGTGCTGGATAGGAATATAGTCGAGTTCCCGGATAGAATAGAGCAAATACTCGACACCGAGGAGGGTAAAAAATGGAAGAAATAAGTTTTGGGACGGACGGCTGGAGAGGAGTAATCGCCGATGATTATACCTACAGGAACCTGGGTCGCGTGGCCAGAGCCCTGGCGGATTACATGAAGTCTTCCGAAAGAGAAGGGCTGGATATCTACAGTGAATGGGGTACGCCTTACAGGTCACACGACGAGGGAGTCGTAATTGGATACGACGGCAGGTTTGCTTCGGAAGATTTCGCCCTTTACGTCGCCAAGGTGCTGATTAATGCCGGAGTACCCGCTTCAGTTACCGAGAGAATGGTGCCGACACCCGCACTCGCTTTTTCGGTTAAGGACAGGAGCGCCGCGGCGGGGGTCATGATTACTGCAAGTCACAATCCGCCCGAATACAACGGTTTTAAGGTAAAGGTGGAGTCGGGAGCTTCGGCGCCGCCGGAAGTGACCGACGCCATAGAGGATCGGTTGCCGGAAGAACCTCCGGAAGTTGACCCGGAGACGAACGTCGCTCGAGTTAACGTTTCTTCCAGTTACGTGGACGCATTGACCGAAATAGTCGACCAGGATAAGATAACGAGTAATCCGGTCCTTGCGGTAATCGATTCCATGTACGGTTCCGCGCAGGGTTTCACGGCGGAAGTGCTAAACAAGTTCGGCGTGCCTCATGTAGGGGTCCGGCAGGAATACAATCCCAGTTTCAAGGGCGTAAGGCCGGAGCCGCTGGAGGAAAACCTAGAACCCCTGAGAGCTGAAATTCTCGAGCAAAATACCATGAACGACGTTCCGGTAATGGGGGTAGTGACCGACGGCGACGGGGATCGTATTTCCGCGATGGCCGAGGACGGTTCCTTTATAGATTCTCATCGGACCTACGCCCTGCTGATGCAGTATTTGCTTGAGACACGGGACTGGGAGGGCAAGGCCGTCAAGAACTTCCCGCTGACGGACATGATATTTAAGATCGCCGAGAGGCACGACAGTGAGGTCGAGGAGACCGCCGTCGGGTTTAAGTTCATCGCCGAGAAGATGGTCCGGGAAGACGTCCTGATCGGCGGCGAAGAAAGCGGTGGAATAGGATTGAAAAACCATATACCCGACCGTGACGGCGTACTCTGTGCCCTTATCCTTCTGGAAATGGTGGCCGAGTCGGGTAAACCACCCTCAAAATTGGTTGAGGAGCTACTGGAAGAATACGGTGGTCACTACTACCTCAGAAACGACATCCACCTCGAAGGCAGGCAGAAAGTGGCGGAACTGGTCGAAGAGGAACCGCCCGAAAGCATCGGAGGGCACGAGGTGAAGAGCGTCGAGACGACGGACGGAGTCAAGCTGAGATTTTCGGACGGCTGGCTTTTGATCAGGGCCTCCGGAACCGAACCACTACTGCGCCTCTACTGTGAAATGGACGAGGAGGAGAAGATAGGTGGAATTCTTAAAGAAGCGGAAAAATACGCCAGAAATCTGGTAGGTGAATGAAGGAAATGAAAGAAGCACCGGAAGAGTACAACTTTGAAGAGATAGAGGATAAGTGGAGAGATTACTGGTCGGAAGAAGGTACATTTAAGGCGGATCTGGACGATACGGAAAACAATTTTTACTACCTCAACATGTTCCCCTATCCGTCGGGAACCATGCACGTAGGCCACGGCAGGAACTACATCATTGGCGACACGCTGACGCGTTTCATGACGATGAAGGGGCTGAACGTGCTGAACCCGATGGGGTTCGATGCGTTTGGTCTGCCGGCGGAGAACGCCGCAATAGATCGAGGCGTCGAACCGGGTGAGTGGACGGAAGAAAACATAGCCGATTTCAAGGCACAGTTTCGCCAGTGGGGGATCGAGTACGACTGGGATCGCGAAGTGCGGACCCACGAGCCAGGTTACTATAAGTGGACGCAATGGCTCTTCCAGAAGCTCTACGAGGAAGGTCTGGCTTACAGGGACGAGAGTCCTGTTAACTTCTGTCCGCACTGCGATACGGTGCTCGCGAACGAACAGGTAATAGACGGCAAGTGCGAGCGTTGCGGGACCACGGTTGAGGAAAAGCAGCTCGAGCAGTGGTTTTTCAAAATCACCGAATACGCTCAGGACCTGCTGGACGATCTAGAAGATCTGGATGGCTGGCCCGATCACGTAAAGAAGATGCAGCAGGACTGGATTGGCAGGAGCGAAGGCGTCGAAATTACCTTCGATCTTGCCGATCGGGACGAAGAACTGGACGTCTTCACGACAAGGCCGGACACTCTTTTCGGCGCGACTTACATGGCTCTGGCCCCGGAACACCCGCTGGTTGAAGAAATAATAGCCGAGGTTGACAATCCGGAAGACCAGGAGGAGTTACGGAATTTCGTCGACGAGACGAAGCGGATAGATCAGACCAGACGGGCCGGCGGTGATCTGACCAAGGAAGGTGTCTTTACAGGCGAATACGCCGTCAACCCGGCAACGGGTGAGGAAATTCCGATCTGGATTGCCAACTTCGTTCTGACGGAGTACGGTTCCGGAGCGATCATGTCCGTGCCGGGCCACGACCAGCGTGATTTCGACTTTGCGAAGAAGTACGATATTCCAATAGTAGAAGTAATTGCCCCGGAGAAAGGTGAGCCGGCTGGTGAGCTGGATGAGGCTTACGAGGAGCCTGGTTACCTGGTCAACTCCGGCGATTTTAACGGCCTGGATTCCGAGACTGCCTACAGAGAGATTGGAGAATGGCTTAAGGAGCGAGATAAGGGCGAGTTCACGGTAAATTATAAACTACAGGACTGGCTTATCAGCAGGCAGCGCTACTGGGGTGCGCCGATCCCGATGGTGCACTGTCCGGAATGCGGCGTGGTGCCCGTACCGGAAGAGGAACTGCCGGTAGAGTTGCCCGACGTGGAGTTCATAGGTAACAAAGGGCTATCGGAAATCGACGAGTTCGTCGAAACCACCTGTCCGCGCTGCGGCGCCGATGCAAAAAGGGAAACGGATACCATGGATACCTTCGTCGATTCCAGCTGGTACTACCTGCGCTACCTTTCCGCCGGAGACGACGAGAAGATATTTGACTCCGGGACGGCAAACGACTGGCTGCCGGTCGATCAGTACGTCGGTGGCGTTGAGCACGCAATACTGCACCTGCTTTATTCGCGTTTCATTACCAAGTTCCTTCGGGATATCGATCTGGTAGGTTTCGATGAGCCATTTGAACGCCTGTTTACCCAGGGAATGATCTCCCACCAGGCCTACCGATGTGAAGAACACGGCTGGATTCGGCCGAAGAACGTCGAAGAGGGAGACAGGTGCCCGGAATGCGGAGCCGAACTCAAGGTGACGATGGAATCCATGTCGAAGTCGAAGAAGAACGTGGTTTCGCCAAAAGAACTGATAGACGAGTACGGTGCCGATACGGAGCGGATTTATACCCTGTTCATCGGCCCGCCGGAGAAGGACGTCGAATGGAGCGACAGGGACGTCAAGGGCAGTCACCGCTTCCTTACCCGTGTCTGGAGGCTGGCGGTTCAGCACATGGACCTCTTTGAGGAGGAGTATTCCCTCGAACCCGCCGATTTTGACGAAGCGGAAAAAGAGCTCTGGCGAAAGATAAACCAGACTGTCAGGGAAGTGACAGAGGATCTGGAAGGCTTTAGCTTCAATACCGCCGTTTCTTCCATCATGGAGCTGACGAACGAGTTCTACGGGAAGATTTCGGATGCCGATATAGATAAAGGTCTTTTGAAAGAAGGGATAAAGCGACTGGTACTTATAATATCTCCTTTCACACCTTTCCTGGGCGAGGAACTGTGGCACCGGATGGGCCACGACGAGCCGGTCATGGAAGAGGACTGGCCGGAATGGAGCCAGGACGCCCTGGAACAGGAGGCAACGGAAATGGCCGTCCAGATCAACGGGAAGGTGCGAGC
>CAZNVA010000005.1:0-9613 GCA_964576335.1 uncultured Thermotogae bacterium
GTTCGAGCCAGGCGGGAGCCATTCTGTGCGTGAAATTCCTCGGTAACGCCGTTTTTTAAAACAAGTTTGCCGGAGTAAAATCCGGAACTTAACCGTTCCTTCTCATCGTCTTCTTCCCGAAAGAAATACGCATCTAGGTTGCTCTCCTTCATTTTCTCCTTCGGGTCGAACCCAGGCTCTTGTGGCTCCAGGTCTATGGAAATCAAAATTTGGTCATCTTCCTTGAGCTTACCCAGTTTGCGCAGGACGTTTGGCCTTTCGTCCAGATCCAGATCCAGTTTCATGGTCTTTTCGTCCCCCGCCAGACCGAGTCCCGTCCGCGTCTCCCAGTCCACTGCGGACCCCGCCATAACTATCATGTCGTGGTTTTCGATTTCCTCGAGCAGCAATTCGTCCAGCTCTTCCGAAGTTCTGGTCCAGACTACACCGACTCCGGCTGGCGGGATCTGTTCGGTCGGGCCGCTAACCAGCAACACCTCGCCCCCCATACTTCTGGCCTGCTCGCTTATTTGGAAACCCAGCGAACTGCGGGGACGCGTGGATGGTTCTGCTTCGGAATTGAATGACCTTCTGGTTGGGCCGGCTGTAACGAGCACTTTTCTGTCTTCCAGCAAGGAATCCTCTCGAAAAATCCTGCCGATTTCGTTAATTACTTCTTCCGGTTCGGGGAATAGGGGCAGGCTCGTTCCCGAGGGAGCTTCCGATTCGTCGTGTGCGGGTTCGACCACGTAGTAACCCCGGTTGCGCAGCTTTTCGAGGTTATCCTTGACGTTCTGGCTCGAGTAAAGCCTTCGATCCAGTGAAGGTACGATTACTACCGGCTGGTCTGCTTGAACCGCTAGATCGTTCAGGGGTCCGCCCTCCAGGTTCGAAGCAAGCCGTCCGAGGAAGTTAAAGGAGGCCGGAGCAATGATTACCATGTCGTTTCTGGCTATCGTGTTTTTTAGTTCTCGGGCCCCTTCATCGCCCTCGTCCCGAATTACCCTTCTTCCGGTTATCTCCTCGAAAGTCAGCGGAGAAATGAACTTCGTCCCCTCGTCCCCGAAAACAACTTCCAGGTCCGCGCCGTTTTCAGTAAGCTGTTTTCCGAGATAAGCACCTTCGAAGGCCGTACTCGTACCGCATACCCCGAGAGCTATTCTCTTGTTGGAAAGGAATTTCATTTTACTCATTAATCAAAAATTAATACCCTGTTGGTTATAAATCAACAAAACCGGCACGTCTTCCCGCCGGCTTTTAACGAACGCAGCAGAAAAGAAATGAGACGAAAATGGTCTGGATTTTTTTTCACAGAGCTATTATAATACTTACGAAATTAGGAAAGAAATAAGGCAATATACCCACCACGGGTCCGCCTGGGCATAAAACGGTGTGGTGTTTTGCTGCGTTGGTTTAGCCTCCTTCCTTCGCAGTTTTTTTCGCCATACCTTATAACTAATATGACCTGGGCGGATCCTACTTTTCTCCAGCGTCGAGTTTTTCCACTTCTCTCTTTTCATAGCTGTTTTTTTGGTTATCATTAACTGCACGGACAGGCCTCTCCCGGTCTCGGCCAGAGACCGGTTGGGTAAATTTAACAAAGATTACTTATCCGGGGGAAAATGAAAAAGATCATCGAAAAGAAGAAAGTCGGCAAAGGAGTCCGGGAGTACGAATTGAGTGCTCCACTGATCGCGGAAGCGAGCCAGCCCGGCCAATTCATCGTATTGCGACTGCACGAAAAGGGTGAGAGAATTCCGCTTACCATTGCGGACGCGGACGCGGAAGCAGGCACGATTAAAATAGTCGTTCAGTCCGCGGGTAAATCCACGGTTCAACTCAACCGCGAATTCGAAGCAGGTGACGAAGTGCACGATCTCGCCGGCCCATTAGGTAATCCGTCGGAAATAGAAAACTACGGCAACGTCGTGGTAATTGGCGGCGGGGTGGGGATTGCTCTAATCTACCCGATAGCTAAGGCTCTCAAGGCGGCCGGCAATCAAGTGACGTCGATCATCGGCGCTCAAACTGCAGAAAAACTTTTCTATCAGGACAGGATAGCCGGAGTCAGCGACAGGGTGATCGTAACGACGGACGATGGCACGGCAGGAAAAGAAGGTTTTACCAGCGATGCCTTCCGGGAGTTACTGGAAACGGAAGAGGTTGATCGGTCCTGGGCCATCGGGCCCGTGATGATGATGAAGGCCTGCCAGGAGGTAGCCGCGGACTACGATACCGAGCTCGTAGTTAGTCTTAACACGATAATGGTTGACGGAACCGGTATGTGCGGGGGATGTCGAGTGGAAGTAAACGGTGAGGCGAAGTTTGCCTGCGTTGACGGCCCCGAATTCAGGGCTGCGGACGTGGACTTCGACGTTCTCGCCCAGCGCACCAGGACTTACGAAGAAGAGGAGGAGTGCGCCCTTACGGAATACCTTGAGGGTGATGGGGAATGAGCATCAGAGAAGAACAGGTTCCCATGCCTCAGCAGGACCCGGAAGAGAGGGTGGAGAACTTCGACGAGGTCCCCCTGGGGTACGACGCGGATGCCGCGGTAGCGGAAGCGGAACGTTGTCTGCAGTGTGACCCGGCTCCCTGTATCGAGGGATGCCCCGTCGGGATAAACATCCCGAAATTTATCGACGAGATTAGAAACGAAAAGTTTCAGGAAGCGACAGACACGATAAAGGAATCGAACAACCTGCCGGCCGTCTGTGGCCGGGTCTGCCCGCAGGAGGAGCAGTGCCAGGAAGTCTGCACTCTCGGGCAAAGCTTTGAGCCGGTATCGATCGGGAGACTGGAAAGGTTTGCGGCCGACTGGGAGAGACAAAACGGCCAGGTCGATAATTCAATTGATGAGGAACGAGATGGTAAGGTCGCGGTCGTCGGCTCGGGCCCTTCCGGGTTGACCGCGGCTTCCGATTTAAGGAAGTTCGGCTACGCAGTTACCGTCTACGAGCAGTTTCACCAGGCCGGAGGCGTTCTGGTTTACGGGATACCGGAGTTCAGGCTCCCGAACGAAATCGTCGCCCGGGAAGTTGAACACCTGCGAGAAACCGGGGTCGAGATAGAAACGAACACGGTGGTAGGCCGGCTTTTTACCGTGGACGATTTACTCGAGGGCAACAGGGTCGACCGATACGATGCGGTATTTATCGGTACCGGCGCCGGTCTTCCCTATTTTCTCGATTTGCCCGGGGAAAACCTGAACGGGATTTATTCGGCCAACGAGTTTCTGACCCGCGTGAACCTGATGAGGGCCTTTAAGTTTCCCGAATACGATACGCCGATCAAAGTTGGCGACCGGGTGGCTACTATTGGCGGCGGTAACGTGGCCATGGATTCCGCCAGGACTGCGTTGCGGCTCGGCGCGGAATCTTCGATGATCATCTACCGGCGCTCGGAGGACGAAATGCCCGCCCGGGACGAGGAGATCCAGCACGCCCGTGAGGAAGGGATAGACTTCCGGCTCCTGCGCAACCCGAAGAGGTTCCTGGGAAATGACGGGAAAGTCGAAAGCATCGAGTGCGTGGAAATGGAGCTGGGAGAGCCGGACGAGTCGGGTCGGCCCCGACCGACCCCCGTTGAGGGCTCGGAGTTCGACATTCCCGCTGACACCGTCATTATGGCCATTGGTAACGCGCCGCACCCGCTCGTTACCAGGACCACCGATGGTCTAAAGACCGGAGAAGGGGGGACGATAAAGACGGACGAGGCTGGAAAAACCTCACGGGAAAGGGTCTGGGCCGGTGGAGATATCGTTACCGGCGCGGCAACCGTAATCAGGGCAATGGGTGCGGGTAAGACGGCTGCGAAGGATATTCACGATTGGTTAAATAAAAAGAATGGCTGACCCAATTATCGATCGTAAAACCGACCCCGGAAGCAAAACCGGGGTCGGTGGGTTTTTAATAAGGAAAAACTATCAAATCAGAAAAAATAGGCCGGCAAGAGTCTTCCCGTCGGAGATCCTTCCCTGGCGGGCCAGAGAAAATACTTCCTCGAGCGGGAACTTCTTTAAGACAAGGTTCTCGTCCTCCGGGGTTTCCACCGCTTCCGGTTCGGCGACCTTCTTCAGGTCTCGTGCCTCGTAGAGCGTCAGCACCTCGTCGGTATAACCGGGTGAGGTAAAGAGTTCTACCTTTTTCTCCATCCTTCCCGGTTCGTAACCCGTCTCTTCCATCAGTTCCCGGCGGGCGCAGTCCCGGAGGGATTCTCCCTTTTCCAGCGTCCCGGCCGGTAACTCCCAGAGCGGTTTGCCCGCGGGTTCCCGGTACTGTCTGACCAGAACCAGCTTCCGTTCTCCCGCTTCTTCCAGCAGGGGAGCGATAACTACTCCCCCGGGATGGTGAACTACTTCCCGTCTGGCAATGGAGCCGTCCGGGGTTCGAACGCGATTCACCGTCAAACGGAGTAGGTCGCCGGAAAACTTTTCCTCCCGGCTTTCAGTCGTTTCGATTAACTCTTCGTCCCGCTCGGATGAATCCATAAATTTTGTTAAGAAATGCTGGCCTTTTCCATCGATTCGTAGCCTTCTTCCAGGGCCTGTTCGTTGATCTCCACGAATTCCTCCTTGCCGGACTCCTCGAGAGTAAGTTTCATTCCCTTCTTTACCGCGGCAAGTGAGAGTACGCCGGTCTTTCTCGCCCAGGCCCCGAGCGCGACCATGTTTATGACCTTCTGGTTGCCTATTTCCCGGGCAATCTCGTTTAGCGGTACCGGGAAGGCCTTTTCGTCGTATTCGTAACTATCAATAAGCGAACTGTTAAGAATTATCGTCCCGTTTTCCTTGACTTTGGGGCCAAACTTGTCCAGCGAAGGTCCGTTGAACGCAATTAACGCGGTCGGCCTGTTGACCACCGGTGAACCTATTAGTTCGGACGATACTATCGCGGTACAGTTTGCCGTTCCGCCACGCATTTCCGGACCGTAGGAAGGTAACCAGGTGACTTCAAGTCCTTCCTCCATGCCCGAGCGGGCGATGATTTTTCCGGTCAGGATAACACCCTGGCCGCCAAACCCGGAAACCACCGTAGAGTATTCTTCCACCTTTATCCCCCCCTATGTCCTATCGATTATATCCCCGAGGGGATATACCTTCTCGACCTTTTCCTTTATTCTCTCGTTGGCTTCTACCGGATCCATTCCCCAGTTGATCGGACAGGCCGATAATAATTCCACCATCGCGTAACCTTCCTCTTCCATTTGAATTCTGAAGGCCTTTTTCATGGCGGATTTGGCGTTGTCAATCCGTTTGGGATCGTAAACTGCCTGTCTGGTGATGTAAGTCGGTCCGTCCAGTTCCGCGAGCATCTCCGACATCTTGATTGGATAGCCGTAGTCCTTTGCGTTTCTACCGTGCGGAGTCGTGGTGGTTTTCTGGTCCAGCAATGTTGTCGGGGCCATTTCACCGCCGGTCATTCCGTAAAGTGTGTTATTGACGAAGAATACAGTTATATTTTCCCCTCGATTTGCCGCGTGCGTCGAGTTGTTCGTGCCTATAGAAGCAAAGTCCCCGTCGCCCTGGTACGCGAAGACGTTTAAGTCGGGCCTTGCTCTTTTCACACCTGTTGCGACGGCCGAAACGCGACCGTGGGCTGGCTGAATGACGTCGATATCAAACCATTTATACAGGAAGACGGAGCAACCGACCGGAGCGGTTCCAATCGTATTGTCCTGGATTCCGAGTTCGTCGATTACCTCGGCGATGAGCCGGTTGATAACTCCATGGTGACAGCCGGGACAGTAGCTAAATTCTTCTTCGTTGAGGCTTTCCGGCCCCTCGAACACCTTCTTCATTTCCGACGTTTCTTCTGCAACGGCCTCTTTAGACATATTTCTTAACCTCCTCGAGGATGCGCTCCGGAGTGGGCACCACTCCCCCCATTTCCCCGTAAAAAGGAGTATCCACGTCCGAATTCACGGAGAGGCGAACGTCTTCCACCATCTGGCCCGAGTTCATCTCGAGCGTCAACACGGTATCGACTTTATTACTCAAGTCCCGCAACGGTTGGTCCGGAAAGGGCCAGAGAGTAATTGGCCTAAATATACCAGCCTTTATCCCCTCTTCCCGGGCGAGTCTGCGGGCGGACCTGGCTATGCGCGCTACCGTACCAAAAGCGACCAGAAGTATATCCGGGTCCTCGGTCCCGATCTCTTCAAAGCGGGTTTCCTCGGATTTAATCCTGGAATACTTGTCCTGCAGGTCCTCGTTGAGGGACTTAAGGTCCTCGGCTCCCAGGGCAAAGCTCCGGATTACGTTGGGTTCGCGTCCATCGGTGCCCGTGGTTGCCCAGGGTTTTTCCGGTAAGTCCGAAGTGTCCACTCTTTCGGGTAGTTCAACCGGTTCCATCATCTGGCCAATCATCCCGTCGGCGAGAACCACCACGGGGGTCCGGTATTCGTCCGCCAGCTCGAATGCCTCAAAAGTTAGCTCGGCGGCTTCCGGCACGGTAGAAGGCCCCAGCACGATCAACCTGTAGTCACCGTGGCCTCCGCCCTTCGTGGTCTGGAAGTAATCCCCTTGAGCCGGCTGAATATTACCCAGTCCCGGCCCGCCTCGCATTATGTTAACTATTACGGCCGGTAGTTCGGCCCCGGCCAGGTAAGAAATTCCCTCCTGCTTCAGGCTAATCCCGGGACTGCTCGAGGAAGTCATTGTCCTTTCCCCCGCGGAAGCGGCGCCGTAAACCATGTTTATCGCACCTATCTCGCTCTCCGCCTGGAGAAAAGTCCCGCTTTCCTCTTCGGGCATGTGGTTTGCCATCCACTGGAGCAGTTCGGCCTGAGGTGTGATCGGGTAAGCGAAATAATTGCGGCAGCCGGCCCGGATCGCGGCCTCTGCTATCGCCTCGTTACCCCGCAATAGTCTTTTCTCTCCCATTAGACTCCCTCCTTTTGCTTCTGGTAAACGGTGAGAGCTACGTCAGGGCAGACTTTACCGCAAAAAGCACACCCGACACAGTCCTCCGGGCTTTCTACTTTGACGTAATTGTAACCACTTGAATTGAAATCATCGGAAAAAGCAAGGACGTCCTGAGGGCAGGCTTCGATGCAGAGCCCACACCCCTTACAGCGATCCTCGTCGACCTCAACTTTGCCCCTCGGCATTGTTTTCACCCTCCTGGATTTATACGGTCCAGAAATCCACGTCCAGCCTCTCTTTGCGGTTTTCTCTTATTTCGTTGAGAGTTTGATCCAGCTGGGAAAACCATTCCTCCAGCTCTTCGGAAACTTCTGGCTCCTCGGACTTTTCACCTCCATTTTGCTTCTCGTGCGAGACGTTTTTCAGGTATTTATCCGGCTTCTCCTGAAAGTTATCCTTCGAGAATATTTTGATGATCGATACTTTGAATTGGCCTTCTTTTTTCTTTTCTTCTATCCTTACCTTTGCTTCCGCGCCCTCGTTGACCTCGGATTTATTTACGGTGTCAAGGAGTGAGTCTTCGGCGGCAAAACCTTTTACCTGGTTGCAGAGGGAAACAAGGCATCCTTCGTCTCTTACCTCTTCTATTACTCCAGTTACTTTTTCTCCGACCCTTATATCCATTTTACCACCAGCCTGAAAAAATAGTTTATTAATCTCTAAAATGATTATACTTCGCGTGGTTGAATAGTTCAAAAAGCTATTCCTGATTAGGTTAGAGGCTTTTCCGTTTGTGATTACATTATCCGGAATAATTGGCTCTATTCGTAACTTTGCCCACTTTAAAGTATATATAGACTTATATGGATAGGTTTAAACCGATAAAAACTGAAAAGTTTAATCGTCCTTGTCTCCCCGGATCCCAGTTATCGGCGAGCTGGGACTCCCGAATCCGGACATTTATCTTGATCTCCACGGGGTGACTGCTGATCATTGTAACAATATTCTACTTTGAGGGGAATTATGAAAATTGGTTTTGTTACCGGGGCTTACCTGCCGGCACCGGGCGGTGTTACCACTTCGGTCGTTAACTTTTCAAAACAGCTCAGGCAACTCGGACACGAAGTCAGGGTCTTCTGTCCGGAATACCCGGAAGAGGATACGCAGGAAGAGGAAAACGTTTTCCGTATTACCTCCTATTATAGTCCTTTACTGAAGGATTTCCGGCTGACCGATCCCTTTCAGGCGGCCCGGGTCTTCCGCAAGGAGTTTTCCGAACTGGATATAGTCCATATCCACCTACCGACCATAATGAGTACCCCGGCACGCTGGATAGCCAGCTATTACGACGTTCCGATCTTCCTGACTTACCATACGAACCTGGAGCTTTACATCCGTCACTACGTTCCTGGAGTGCCGAAAAACGTTGCCCGGTCGTTGACCCGTTTCTATACCGCGCGGGAGACGCAAAACGGAGAGAAAATATTCGTTCCCTCCCCGGATATGAAGAAGCTGCTTGGTTCTTACGATTTAGAACCGCCGATCGAGGTTTTGCCGACGGGAATAAATCTGGATACCTACGATTCAAAGTCGAACGAAATTAGAAGCCTCCGCGAACAGTTCGGCATAAGAGAGGAAGAGAAGATACTGCTTTACGTAGGCAGAGTTGGGAGCGAGAAGAACGTGGGGTTCCTACTCGATGCTTTTAAACGGATATCGCGCGAATATTCTCCGGTTCATTTCGTCATCGTCGGGGGTGGCAGGGGTCTGGGTAAGGTCCTATCCCGGGTAAGCAAGATGAATTCATCCCGGACTATTCACTTTACCGGTTACGTGGAGGACGATGAAATACTGGCCCGGTACTATCAGGAAGCGGATGTGTTCCTCTTTGCTTCCCTTACGGAGACACAAGGGCTCGTCATTGCCGAGGCCCTTGCTGCGGGAACACCAGTTGTTGCAGTAGATGCTCCCGGGGTAAGGGACGTGCTAAACCAGGGTAAGGGTGGTTACCTGGTACCAGAAGAAATAAATCCTTTTAGCGAAAAGGTGCTATCTCTACTGGAGGACGAGGAGCTGCTCGATCGCAAAGCGGTGGAGGCCCGGGAAGTGGCGAAAAAGTTCTCCGCAAAGACCATGGCGGGGAAGTTGCTGGAAAGCTACGAGGAAGTCCTGGCTGAGTAGTTGCCACGTTGGCCACTCTTCCTAATTTTTGGTTTAGTTTGTAGAGTTGGTGGGTTTATTTAACGTCTTGGTAAGAGGGGTAAGGAAGGGATAAAAAAATAATAAGGGAGGGGAACTTTCCGCCCCTCCCTTATTATCAGGTTCGCAACTCAATCCGGTTTACGAACAGTTCTCCTTTTCGTTTGCCGCTTTTTCTCGCATTTTACGTGAAGCGTCTTCTCGATATGTTTCTCTGTAAATTGTCTTAATTGTTGAGTACCTCTGAGCAGCGTTTTCGTTCTTCTTCATGAATGACACCTCCTAGTGTACTTGAAAACTTATTGTCTTTATTTACCCCAACTAACTCAACACCATTATAGCAATTGAATTTATATTTTCAAGGGAAAATATATAAAATAGAATTTAAATTTAATTTTTCTTAAAATATAGGTTAAATATATAAAAAAGTTACTTAACGAATAAAAAATGTATATTGTCTTAAATTAAATAGACGATTAACCTGGAAAGGCTAGTGGCATTTCGGTGACGATTCAAGGCCCTTCTGACGGCAAAATTTGCCTTACTCTGGAGTGATATTATCCCAATTCA